>NZ_JBFTPZ010000075.1:0-21922 GCF_056398745.1 Paenibacillus sp. 01T424
AAGCATCAGAGGTGCAAGCACCTCATCAACTCCGCTCGACTTGCATGTATTAGGCACGCCGCCAGCGTTCGTCCTGAGCCAGGATCAAACTCTCCAAATTGGTGTTTGACTTGCTCATAACTTTTTTATCGCTTTTCTCACGATTCGTTAGAATCGTAAGGGCAGTTATTACTCGTTGTTCAGTTTTCAAAGAGCAAACTTTTCTATCGTTTGTCTTGCTTGTTTTGCTTGTTGACCGCGTGTGTCTCTCGGCCAGAAATAGAATATACCATGTACATGCCTAAATGGTCAAGCGTTTAAATAAACTTTTTTGAAAAAACTTCATTTCTATCATAAAACCATCTTTATTCCGTTCCTTTACGCTGCAGTTCACGCCAAACTTTCTTGTTGCTGTACTGACGCTCTGAGCTAATATCCTTGCCAAACCATGCTGGTGCAATGAAAGCATTGGCAGATGCTTCGGAGTCAAACTCAACCTCAAGCACCGAAAGCTCGATTTGGTCATAGGTATCAATCTCAATGATTCGGTCGTTCCATTTTGCAGTCACTCTGTTTTTCGTCAATGGTATGAAGCCAAAAGCGTTTACTACCTGTTCATAAATACTGTTAGAAATCGAATATTCAATTTCCTCACGTGATAGACCGTTGCCTAGCTTAAAGGTATGTGTGAATGAAACCTCGCCGCTCGCCAGATCAACAATTCTCCGAACACGAAGTTCTTGATTTTCGTCGATAGCCAAATAGGTTTGTTCTATTCTTTGCTCGGAGAGCACCAACAAATCGTTTTCTTCTATTAATGCAGTTGGAAACGCCGGCAGCAAAAACTTGCGTTCAATTTCTAATGACATGTATAACAGCTCCTTTTTGTATTAGTCTTCCTCCAAGAAAAGCTCATCCAGCATTCTTTCCCTATTGTTAATGAACCTCTTCATAAGCATATAATGATCGGTTTCCTCGAGAGCGGTACGCTCAATCCCTTCAGCAGTCAAATTATAAATCACGGCATCCGGATAAGCCATTAGAATCGGAGAATGTGTTGCGATAATAAATTGTGAGTGCTTCCCTACGAGCTGATTAATTCGTGCAAGCATCGCCATTTGGCGGAAAGGAGAAAGTGCAGCCTCCGGCTCATCCATCATATAGAGACCATTTCCGTTAAAGCGGTGGAGGAACGTTGCAAAAAAGGATTCACCATGCGATTGCTGATGGAGAGACTTCCCGCCATATGAATCAATAATGCGTGGTCCACTGCCAAGCTCACGGTCCATTTGGTCAATATTAGTCGCCAAATTATAATAGCTCTCCGCTCGAAAAAAGAACCCATCCCTTGGTTTGTTTACGCTGCGTACAAGCCTCAAATGCTGATGAAGTTCTGAATGCGTAGCTTCTGTAGAAAAATTAAAGTTAATCGTTCCGCCTTCTGGATTGAATCCGAGTCCAATCGCGATCGCTTCCATCAGCGTAGACTTGCCCATTCCATTTTCCCCAACGATGTATGTTACTTTCGGATGGAACTCCAGCTCGTCTAAACTCCGGATAGCACTTAAATCAAACGGATAAGAATCGAAGGAGGGTACTGTCTCCCGAAGGAGCTTAACGCTTCTTAAATAAAGACCTTGCTGGCTTTGTCTCATCCTGTACGCCTCCAAGTTCGATTATGCCTAATCTGATTCTACTATTAACCGCAGCACTTTTTGAACTTTTTCCCGCTTCCGCAAGAACAAGGTTCATTACGTCCGACTTTTTTCTTTGCTTGCATATCGATTACTTCCGCTTGAGCAGCTGGCTTAGGTGCATTATTCAGCACCATGCTCACGTTTGCACGTTTCTCCGCTAGCTCTTCTGGGGAATAACCTTTGATGGCCCATTGCTTCGTGCTATTCATTAATGGAACGAGCAAATCGGTAATATTCCTCATTGTCTCCGAATTAGGAATTTCAATAAAGTTCTGTGCCAGCTCAATAACAGAAGCTAATGAATCTCCGTTTCTCGCAGCATCTGTACATTCCTCAGCCATCAAATCAGCTTCTTCACGGTCAATCTCATAACGCTCTAGTACAAAACGGACTAGATTCATATAGTGACTGTTTCTCTCCACATATTCTGCTTCTCCAGCTTTCAAAAGCTGCTGCTTCGTAAATGGACAAAAATCCAGATCATGTCTAAGGTCTCTTTCTTTCACAATAGCCTCAGGATCTACTACCCTATAGTCTGATATGTAGCCACTCTCTTCAATGAAAAATTGCTCATAGTAATCTTGGGCAGCAAACAAAACGTTCATAATATCATATTGAGCAAGAGGATGATCATCCTCTGAGATTACAAATGATTTCAACTGATCTATCGTCAATGTTCCATAATAATAGAGTAGGCCCTGCGTTAACCGTATCCATTCCGTGTTTCGATTAAGAATGGGCGTTTCCTTTAAGAGGTCCCCCGCTTTAATGAATTCCACCAGTTCGGCTGGCATCATCACAACACGCTTGCCATCTACCGTTCCCGGAAATAAAATACCACGCTCTAGGAAATAAGTATACTGCTGCAATTCAAGAAGCGGCTTGTCCCAAATACCTTCGTTTTTCACTATTTTCTGAACAAGCTTCAATCTATTATGATCAAAGCAACGAGTTGCCATTTGTAGATTGTCTGGTATCAGCTCTGAAAGCTTCTCCACAAGCCCCTGCTTATTAAGCGAGCTTAGGTTGCTAATATCCAAATTCGTACGTATTCTAGTTAATTGCTGCTTCGATAATGTGCTTAGCGCATCCGCATAAGACAGTGGATAGGTAAGCGGCGGCCATAATTTTTCCAGTGCTTTATCTTGCTTTGTTGTCATAATAATCTCCTAACTCGTAGATGTATTTCATGCTCTTCTATGAATTATGAGTGGTACACTCAAAAGACATGCAGGTTCAAAGATAACAAAAATCGAAGATGGAATCAAACAAATCTGTTACTAATTTCATCACAAAATGTAAACTCAACCTATAAATTACGGATTCGAACCTAAATAAAAGCCTCACAGATCATCAAGCGATCTACGAGGCTTATTCAAAATCTATCATCATTTATCCATACCTTTTACACTTAACAGCGAATTAAGCTGCTCCAGTAAATTACCGCCGCCAGTGAGCGAGATAGTCCCGATTTTTTCGCAAATTTTCTCAAGAAACTCAAGCTCTTTCAGACGATAGAGTGTGCCGTTCTCATCCATTAGCTTAGCGGTATTTAGCAGGCTTCTAGTAGACGCTGTCTCTTCTCTTCGTGTAATGAGATTGGCTTGCGCCTTCTTCTCAGCAAGCAGCACGGTATTAAGGATGTCCTTAATATCACCCGGCAAAATAATATCTTTGAGGCCCGCCGAAACGAACTGTACACCGTAATGCTCCTTCTGCTCGTTCAGACGTGTAAGTACAAAATTCGCGATTTCTTGCTTCATGCGCAGCAGATCATCCAGCTTTAGAGTACCGACATATTCGCGCAAAATAAGCTGCAGCAAAATGTACACCTGCTCCTCGAACGACTTAATCTGAAATGCTTTTAGCGGGTCAACAACCTTGTATTGGCACACAAAGTTCAGCCGCAGCGTCACCTTGTCCTCTGTCATGATCTCTTGTCCAGTCATGTCCAGCTGAAGCTGGCGCAGATCAACCGTCTTCACCTGCACGCTCGTTGGTCCTTTCCAGAAATAATATTTCCCTGGACGAAGCTCGCGCTGCAAAACGTTATTAAAAAATAACAACCCCGTTTCATAGCTTGCCACCTCGAACACTTGCATAAAGCTTTGCAGCCTCGACAGCAGTGATCTATCGATCTCTGGTGTCAGTTCTGGATTCCGAATGTCTATACGGATAAATGAATGTTTTTTCATTACATTCCAGAAGCCATAAAGCCCTGGTGTCAGCAATGCGGCAAATTTGCCATCCTCAAAATGCAGTA
The DNA here is from genome assembly GCF_056398745.1 of Paenibacillus sp. 01T424. Classification (NCBI taxonomy): domain Bacteria; kingdom Bacillati; phylum Bacillota; class Bacilli; order Caryophanales; family Paenibacillaceae; genus Paenibacillus; species Paenibacillus sp. 01T424. The sequence continues at coordinate 3,940 of NZ_JBFTPZ010000075.1, forward strand.
CATACTCATAATCCTGCACATCAGCTATCGTCAGCTGCTCGGCAAGCAGCTCATCGTGGAGAAATAGCTTCAACTCCATATTTGGAACAGCGAAACGCTTCGCAATATTTTGCAAAATAACGGTATCGTCAGAAAATGATGTATGGCGATATATGCCCGGCTGCAAAAGCTTTATGTAACTGCCTTTTTTGAAAAGCAGACCTCGTTCATCGTTCTTGATAATCACTTTTTTAAACATGATTTAACACCTCTTTACACGGTTTGGTTGATCTTTGGAACAGGAGCGCTCCTGCGGCTAGACCGGAATCCGGCTTGAGAAGGGAGCAGAGCAGCTTTACAGCTTCGTTGTCGATAGTCGAGCTCGGATTCACTTTCCATCTGTGCTCGTTCTATGTCTTACTCTGCTATAAGAGGCAGCTGGCTCCAATCGGTATCCACCGATTGCATAGGTTTTGCTGCAGTGATTGTGCCGAGGCATCGTCTGAGTGCTCCTGCTTAAGATCAGATCTACAACATTAGTTCTCCTTTGGAGGGAGTCAGAGTGCTCCGAAGAGCTTTTTCGCGGATTAGGCGATTGACAATAGAGGGATTAAGTCCACTCTATCCTGTGGGAGATTAAGACGATATGAGCGATACAGTATACAAGCGCATAGTATGCGCATGCACTGCGGGATTTTTAGAAATCCCAGCCAAGGTACACCATTCGTACATGAACCTCATCTATTATTGAAGTTATCTTTAATAGCGATTTAATAAAAGCTAGGTGCCTTTTATAGCAGCCATAGGCTTGCATTTGGCTACCACGGCAGCTAAAGAAGCGCCAACAACGCTGTCGATGATCTGATCTACGTCTTTATATGCCTGTGGGCATTCATCGAGAATGGCCTGCAAGGAAGCGTGGTTAACGAGTATTTCATCATCCGTCCCAACCTTCAGCGATTGTTCAAACTGATCCACCGTTACCATTTCTTTCGTAGCTTTTCGCGATCTCGCCCGCCCCGCTCCATGGCAAATAGAATAGAAGTTTTTGAGTCCCTCATCCTTGCCTACCATAATATAAGAGGAAGTTCCCATAGAGCCCGGGATGAGCGCGGGATGTCCCGTCTCCTTATACACCGGCGTATTTAGAAAATGCCCCGGCGGAAGCGCACGCGTTGCCCCTTTGCGATGGACGAGCATCGGCTGGTTGCGGTGAAACTCCTTGAGCGCGTAGTTATGCATCAGATCATAGAGAACCGGCATTTCTGTACTTGCTCCGAACACTTCCTGAAAAGCTTCACGGACACCGAATGCAATCATATGACGGTTGCTTACGGCGAAGTTGAGCGCAGAATACATCAGGTTCAAGTAGGTCTGCCCTTCCTGACTCGCAATCGGGGCATAGATCAGATTAGGGTCTGGATTGCTAACTCCCCACTGATTCATCGCTTCCTTAATAACCTTATTGTGTTCGCGTCCAACCATTCCGCCCCATGACCTGGAGCCAGAGTGAATCATGACGACAACCTGACCGTCGAACAATCCCCATTTTGCCGCCACATTTGCGTATTCCTCATTTATCTCCAAATACTGAATTTCAATGAAGTGATTGCCGCTGCCGAGCGATCCGAGCTGCCCACGCGCATATTTCATAATTTTCGGAGGCAGTTTATTTAAATAGGTATGGTCGAAGTCGAACTGGGATTGCTCCACATGCGTCAGCCATTGCTCATTTGGCACATATTTCTCAGGCAGACCCTTCAAGCCATGCTGTACCACACTCATAACATCGATATCGTCGTAGTTCGAGTTCTTACGCTCGTTAGTCGGTACATATTTCTCGATTGCGGCGATTAATGCTCTACGAATGTTTTTGTCAGCAAGCTCACGCTTATGAAGCGATGTTGTATGAACGCGCATCCCACAGCCAATATCAGAGCCGACAATAGAGGGAGATACACAGCCATTTTTCATATTCCAGACCGCAGTCGTCCCAATGCAGGTTCCAATGCCAACGTGGGCATCAGGAGTATAGCTCATATATTGATTTCGAGGAATTTGCAAATTGTTGTTTGCCATTTCATATACTTTGTCCCCAAAGGCTTGGAGCACATCTTCATTCGCAAATACGTGGAGTGAGCCATGCTCAAGCTCCATTTCATGATGATTGCCTCCATGTCTCTTATGCTGCATTATCATCGTAATACCTCCCGTGCTTCAAGCTATACGTGTCATAACTCGTTGGCTTGCTCGCTTCTTATGAGCTTTATATTGCCTGATTTTGGAGACCGTGAACATGGTGAAAGTATTACGATGGAGAAAAATTTTCCTTTTTGTTCAAATTTGCGCTCTTCCTGTTAAGATAGAAAAGAAGAGCGCTTATGATCGGAGGAATACATAAATGGCAAAAGAAAGCTTTGATAAAGAGATCCAGTTTTTGCGGATGCTCGTTCTTACGAGCGGTGCATATAATCGCCAGCAGTATGCGGACAGGCTGGGCATCTCCATCCATACCTTCGATAAAACGATCAAACGTCTGAAAGAGGTTGTGAATAGCGTTTACCAACAGCTGCCTGAGGATAAAGGCAAGGAGTTTGCCGAAACCATTCGTTACAGCTATCTTGATTCTTCGGAACCGATGCTTCTGTTTCTATTTCGCGCCAAATCTCTAAAAGAATCAGAGAGTCAGCGCCTCTCCTTATTGCTTGCTGCTATGCGCGAGAAGTCATTCACTGCAATGGRGCTCCTCGATCTATGCTGCAGCAGCAAGCCGGAAGAGCTTTCGCTGCCTGACGAAAAAACGATACGAGGCGATTTGAAATATTTAGAGCAAGTAGGCGTCATCAAAAAAGAGTCTGGAACGCGCCCTTTTCGCTATCGGATATACAATGATTTAGTACAGCAGCTCTCACGCGATGAGCTGCTCGATCTTTATGACTTTGTAGACGTTATGGCAAATACCCAAATCCCCTCCGTACAGGGTTATTTGCTGCGTGATGGTGTCAAGAAATACATGAATCGGAATCAGGTCGATTACGGCTCGGTTGAACCCTTCTTATATAAATACCACTATTACTCTCGTATTTTGGACGAGGCACATCTCTTTACTCTGCTTGCTGCGATACGTCATCGGCGCTCGGTCAGCTTTCTCTATTTTTCGCCGAAAAAAGAAACCAGCTACACATCCAAAAATACGAATCCATTATTTGAGCGCGATACCGAAGGACAGCAGGAAACGCTGCTCCCTCTAAAAGTTGTTTACGATCATCAATATGGCCGCTGGTACCTTCTTGGTCATCACGCCCGCTACGGCATTAAGAAATACCGAATGGAAGGCTTAACCCAAATTTCGGAAGAGGAAGCGTCCCCCGTGGCATTATTCGAGTCCAAAAGAGAGGAGCTGGAGCAGCGGATTAAACATAGCTGGCTAATTGATACGGGCAAGCCTGTTCTAGTGCGGGTTCGCTTCTTTCATCCGGGACCTCATATTCCAAGCTTCGTGATGGAGCGTGTTCTGCTCCAAGGACAATGGGGCACTATTTTGGAAGAAAGTGAAGAATCCTTCATCTATGAAATTGAGGTGAACGGAACGATTGAAATCAAGCCTTGGATTAGGAGCTTTGGCTCAAGCTGCGAGGTGCTTGCTCCCATGAAGCTGAGGCAGGAACTGATTGAGGAATGGAAGGAGATAAAAAGCTACTATGAATCCTTTTGAGAAAATATTCAACTATCAGATTTTATCCAAGCTGGAAGGCTCCGGTACGTTCATCATGACTTCGCATGAGCGAAGCTGGCTGAAGACCATGCTTGAGCATCCCGCTGCTGCGGCTGCTTTGTCTCCAGAAACGCTTATTCAAATGAACACTATATTAGAAGAAGATCAATCCTTGGATACTGGCGGGCTTCTGCATAAGGCAGCTAGTAGAGAGAAGCAAGTCTATCATTCTTACCTTCGTCCGCTTCGCCAAGCTATCACTAACAAAAGCCTACTATATATAAGCTATAAAATTAAAGGAGACCGCACCTGTACGGAGCAAAGGGGTCTTCCCTATAAGCTGGAATATTCGATGGTCAAACGGGAATGGTATCTTCTCTGGTACCATATCAATCATCGAACGCTGATGAGCACGAAGCTTGATAACGTGACGGGCAGCAGCGAGCAGGTTTGTCCAACGGAATATTACGAGCAGCTAATTGGTATCGTTCAAGGCTTAATGAAAAAACGCAGCATGAGTGCGAATATTCTTGTTGTTCCCGAATACAACGGGGAGCTCTCTCGCATTTTGTATGCTTTTTCTTGCTTCGAGAAAGAAGTCAGTTACGCTGCCGACTCCAACGAATATACGATTCAATTACACTTTTCAAGCAAGGACAGCGAATATGTTCTATCCAAAACTCGCTTCCTCGGAAAGCGGGTTCGCATCATCGATGGCGAGCACCTGCGGCGCCGTATGCACGAGTCTGCGACAAAATCCCTAGCACGATATGCACAATTTGACGAAAAATTTTATTTAGAATGATTATAAAATGATATTGATTTCCTCCTATAAAACGGTAACATAAGGTATGAGGCGTAATCATACAAAATCAATGAGGTGAATCTATTATGAGTACTGAGAAGAACAAGCTCACAACTAGCTTTGGCGCTCCCGTTGGAGACAACCAAAACTCGATGACAGCAGGCTCACGTGGTCCCACATTAATTCAGGATGTTCATCTGCTTGAAAAGCTGGCGCATTTCAATAGAGAGCGTGTTCCAGAACGCGTTGTCCATGCCAAAGGCGCAGGCGCACATGGCTACTTTCAAGTTACGCATGATGTCACGTCTTATACGAAAGCCAACTTTTTGTCCGAAGTAGGAAAACGTACTCCAATGTTTATACGTTTTTCAACCGTAGCGGGCGAGCTCGGCTCTGCCGATACGGTGCGCGATCCACGCGGTTTCGCCGTTAAATTTTATACAGATGAAGGAAACTATGATCTAGTCGGCAATAATACACCTGTATTCTTTATTCGTGATGCGATCAAATTTCCAGACTTCATTCATACTCAAAAGCGTCATCCTCAAACCCATTTAAAAAACCCGAATGCGGTATGGGATTTCTGGTCCTTATCGCCTGAGTCTCTGCATCAGGTTACGATTCTTATGTCTGACCGCGGGATTCCTGCTACGTTTAGACATATGCATGGTTTTGGAAGCCACACTTTCAAATGGGTGAATGACCAAGGCCAAGCGGTATGGGTGAAATACCATTTCAAAACAGAGCAAGGTGTTCAAAACATTTCTAATGAGGTAGCTGCCAAAATTGCTGGGGAAAATCCTGATTATCATACCGAAGATTTATTTAATGCAATAGCAAGTGGAGATTTTCCAGCGTGGAAGCTTTATGTGCAGATCATGCCTGAAGAGGATGCGAATACATATCGCTTCGATCCGTTTGACGTAACGAAAGTCTGGTCTCAAAAGGATTATCCATTAATTGAAGTCGGTCGCATGGTGCTTGATCGCAACCCGGAAAATTATTTTGCAGAGGTGGAGCAAGCAACGTTCTCACCTGGTTCATTTGTTCCAGGTATTGAAGCTTCACCGGACAAGATGCTGCAAGGACGTCTCTTTGCTTACTCCGACGCTCATCGTTACCGTGTTGGTGCCAATCATAATCAATTGCCGATTAATCGCCCTGTCGCTCCGGTGAACAATCACCAGCGCGATGGCCAGATGCGTGCGGACGGCAACGGAGGAGCATCGATTTATTACGAGCCTAACAGCTATGGAGGACCAACGGAGTCGCCGGAAAACAAGCCAACTCCGTTCGAAGTGTCAGGAAATGCAGACAGCGCTCCTTTTGACCATCATGACCACTACACACAAGCTGGCGACCTTTATCGCCTTATCAGCGAAGAGGAACGCGCCCGCCTTATTGATACGATCGTCGGCGCTATGAAGCCCGTTGAGAAAGATGAGATCAAGCTTCGTCAGATCGGCCATTTCTTCAAAGCAGACCCCGATTTTGGTCAACGGATTGCCGAAGGACTTGGCTTGTCCATCTCACAGCAATCATAATTTCTTATATATCGCATCATCCAGCCTTGCAGCTTTCGAATCCATTTCGAGAGCCGCAAGGCTTTTTTGTTTGAAGTTATGGTGGCTCGGGACGGAATCGAACCTTACATGTTCATTTATGTTCTTTTGATCCTTCTCTTCCATGCGTAATTAAACAAACTGTAAATATTTTATGCGGAATGATGTGATCCAATTAATCTTCCTCCGTAGGTGTAGATTAAGCCATGATTATAATCAGTTTCTATCTTTGAATAACAATGCTTTCATTGCAAAACGAGGTAAAATTAATTGTCTTTTCCATCTAGAAGGCTGCTTTATTAATCGGTAAAGCCATTCCAAATTTATCTTTTGCCATATTACCGGCGCTCTCTTCACTGTTCCAGCGATCGTATCAAGGCTCCCGCCAACGCCAATAGCAACTCTAGCATTTAGTGTGTTTTTAAACTTATGAATCCAAAACTCAGCTTTAGGGGCGCCTAGAGCAACAACTAAAACATCCGGTCTCAAGTTCGTTATTTCATCAACAATTCGCGCCTCTTCCCTATGATCAAAAAAGCCATGATATCTTCCGAGTATAGATACGTTTGGGTATTTCATATTTATTACTTCTGAAGCCTTTTTACTCGTCAACTCACTTGCGCCCAAAAGATAGAACGACCAGCATTTTTTGTTTCCCATCTCCAAAAGGTTAATAAGAAGATCGCATCCCGTAACACGTTCTGGCAGCGGATTCCCCTTTAACCGAGAGACCATGACGATGCCTGCACCATCAGCAGTAAGGTGTGCCGCGTCGTTAATAATGGAACGAAGCTCTAAATTTTGCTGACAAGACATACTGATTTCTGGATTCAACGTCACCACGTGGAAAAGCTCTTTTTTTTCTCTTTAATAACTTCGTCAATCAAATCGACAGTTTCACCCATCGTTATTTTAGGGATGGGAATGCCCATAATTAGCGAATGATTTTCCATTAGATCCACCTTGGTTTTTTATCCACATTCTAGCTAGATGAGTAACTCAAACTATCTAGCTCTTTCATGCTCTGATGAAATCGCTGCCGATCCAACAGAAAAAAAAAGCTCTAAGGACAATTCCTTAGAGCTGCTTATCTTATTTATGAATATTTATTAGGCGAATGGGTAGATCCAGAAACGCTCCGTTCCAAAGCGCTCTTGTATTTCCGCATCCTGAAGGGTTTTATTGCCCATTAACTCGGCCGCTTGAAACTGGGAACGATGTGCTTGTATCGAAGCCATTTTTTGATGCAAAAAAGGTTTAATATCATTCACGATTTGAGGTTTGCCAATCGCTTGTTGATGGTTTTTGGAAAAAGCTACGCAATATACAATTGGCCTCTCCGCTTGCGGCAGCCTGCCGACTGTCCTAATGACGGACGCCCCACATGCATCGTGGTCGGGATGAACGCTGTAGCCTGGATAAAAAGTGTACACAATTGATGGATTCAGCTCCTGAATAAGAGCTTTTATCTGCCCATCCAACTGCTCATGATCTTCAAATTCGAGCATTTTATCATGAAAACCAAGCATTCTCAAATCTTGTATGCCGATGGCTTGGCATGATTCCTCCAGTTCAAGCTTGCGTATAGCGGGTAAAGTGACCCGATTGGCGAACGGGGGTATTCCCATATTTCGGCCCATTTCCCCAAGTGTCAAGCAAGCATAGGTCACATGAGCTCCATCTTGGATAAGCTTAGCCAGTGTCCCCGAAACGGAGAAAGCCTCATCATCCGGATGTGGCAGTATAACTAAAATATTATTTTGTCCCACAGAATTTCTAATCTCCTCTCTCATCAGAAGGGTTCCTTGCTTAATTGCAGTGATACGACAAGTTTTCCTTGCCCATCATGGCCTGCCAGAATCAGCCGCTCCGGTTCGTTTTCATCCCAGTGGGTAAGCCCCTCCGAGTATACCCAGCCTTGCGACATTTTCAAGCCAACCCGATAAGGCCCGCTCCCTGCAATCGAACCGTGAGAATAACGAATCACCACATTCGTAAGGAAATTGGCTGCTGGATGCTTTGAGCTGTCGAGATGAGCAGCGTAAGCACCTGTAGTCATTTCAAGATGAATAAAAAGTTCCTGATTTTTAAAGCTATCTATCCTCTGCTGCACCTTTTCTTGATTAATCAGCTGCAACTTTATCCCTCCCCATATTTCAGAAAAACCATATCAATAAATCGGATACTGAAACAATTTTATCATATTTGCACGAAAAGAAATAACGAGTGCTGAATGCTTGCAACTTTAAACAAGAGACTAGTTGATTTCTCAACTTGAACAAGTCATATACTTACCCTTGGTGAATATATATACCTATTATTCGCGTGGTTCTACCGAACTAGATTGTCGAAAGTATATATGATATACTAACTTACAATTTTATAGAACATACACACTGGATTTTACCATTCATATTCTTTCGGAGGCGATCATTACAACAGTAATCCTGCACATCTTGCCAATACCCCATCGCATCTTTTATAAGAATTTTACTGGAGGTTACCTATGAGAAACCTAACGATTAGCAAAAAACTGCTCGGAGGATTTATTGCTATCCTTATATTATTAACTATGATTTTGAGCATTAATTTAACTCAGCTCACATCGCTTAATCGTACATATACAGAATTAATTGAAGATCGAACACAAAAAATGCTGCATATTAAGAACATGGTCATAGCTGTAAAATCAGAGCAGGTTGCCATACGAGTTTACGCCATGCTTGGTGATCAAACGTCGCTAAACGGAATAACTGCTGCTCATGAAAATTATATGAACATCAGCAAGCAGCTGGCATCTACATTCTATACTCCTACAATGATTGACTCACTCAAGCAAGCCGATCTCATCGAAAATGAGTATTTTCAGCTTCTTGAAAAGGTTATCAGTCTCAAAAAGGAGAATCAAGAGAAGGAGTATACCACTCTTCTTGCGAACCAGGGACGCACCATAACAACAAAGATTGAGAAAATTCTTACGGACATGGAAACCTATCAACAAGAGCAGCTGAACATAAGCTCAGCGAAAGCATCCAAACAAGTGGACGAAGTCATCAGATTCATCATTACACTCGGGATCATCGCTCTTGTGCTTGGCATATCCATCGCTTTGTTAATAGGCCGACTCATCACCAGACCCATTATTCAAGTCGTAAAAGCTGCGGAGAAGATTGCTTCTGGGGATCTTACAGGCAAAGCCATTATTATAAAAAATAAAGATGAAACGGGTATGCTTGCGAGTTCGTTTAACACGATGTCCGATAATCTTAGAGCTTTGATTAAACAAGTTGATTCCAATGCGGAGCAAGTAGCCGCATCCTCAGAAGAACTAAGCGCAAGCGCCGAACAAACATCGCTTGCAACAGAGCAAATCGCGGTTACTGTACAGGATGTTGCCTCTGGCGTTGAACAGCAAGTGAAGCTTGTGAATGAAAGCTATCAGACGATTAATGATATGTCGATTGGATTTCAGCAAATTGCTGAGAATACACATACTGTCTCTTCCAAAGCTTCCGAAGCGTCAGATAAGGCAGCTCTTGGGAACGAATCGATTAAAACAGCCGTTGCGCAAATGGGATCAATTAATGATACGGTCAATGGGCTTGCTTCGGTTATTGCGGAGCTTAATGGACAATCAAATGAAATCAACCAAATTGTTGGAGTCATATCGGATCTCTCCACACAAACCAATCTGCTCTCACTGAACGCCGCTATCGAGGCAGCAAGAGCTGGCGAGCATGGGCGCGGCTTTGAGGTCGTCGCAACGGAGGTGCGAAAGCTATCCGTACAATCGACACAATCAGCTAAGCAAATCGAGTCGCTCATCTCTACGATACAGATTGAAATGCATAATGCTGTTCAGTCTATGGATGCTGTAACCAAGGAAGTGTTGTCAGGTATTTCCCTTGTTACCACAGCAGGAGAATCATTTGAATATATACAAAATGCCGTTAATGATGTCGCTTATGAATCCGTGAAGGTTTCCTCGGCTGTGCAGCAGCTAACCGCTGGAGTTGACGAAATTACCGGTTCAATGAAAATGATTTCTGAGGTGACCCAAAGCTCCGCCGCAGGCACTGAGCAAGTTATCGCCTCAACGCAGGAGCAGCTATCCTCTATTGAGGAAATATCCTCTTCTTCTAACGCGCTTGCAAAAATGGCGGAGGATTTGCAGCATAACGTGAATCGCTTCAAAACGAGTTAGAAGAACGAATGTTTTACCTCCGGCTTTTTATGGTATACTGCTACAATATTAATATGCTGGAGGTTTGCCTTATGAAAATTTATGTTATTCAATCATTCAATGAGGATGGTTTGGAAAATGTGTATGTAGGCTCAGATGAGGAAAAGGCATTATCGCTGAAAGCAGCTGACTTTGACAACTGCGATGCCCTCTTTGTTGAAATCTGGGAGGATGGCGGCAAAACAGATGATTTCCGCCTTGTAGAATCACCCGAAGAAGATGATGCAGACGATACAAATAGTGAAGAGATTCAGTAGTTCCGATCACCAATAACAAGTAAATGTGCAACCTTTTGTCGAACACTGTCGTCTAGTGTTCGACTTTTATTTTTTAAGGAGAGACATACATGCTACATATGAAGAAATCGTTATCCAAAATGGCTGTACTCGCACTCACAGTATCGATGCTCGCTGCAGGCTGCAGCGATGCCGGGAAAGAATCGGCAAAAAATGCATCAGGAAATGAGACAAYGGTTACAGAACAGCCCACCGTACCTCCTGCAACAGAAGCTCCAACGGAAACCGAAGCTCCACCTGCTACGGAAGAACCTGCTGGTGATCAGGCAACAACTGAACCTGCAGCAACTGAAAAACCAACTGCAACTGACACAAGCAAGGAAAATGAAGCTGGCGTAAAACCTTCAGCTACTGCAAAACCGACCGAAAAACCATCAGGTGCAAAACCTGAACAGAAACCGGCTGCAACAGCGAAGCCTACACAAAAACCGACGCAAAAACCAACAGTCAAACCAACACAAAAACCGAGTGCTACACAAAAACCTAGTGCAACGACTAAACCTCCTGTAAAGCCTTCTACGGACATTAAGGTTTCGGATATCACGACTAAAATTACGACCGATCTTGAATTTCCGATGCTTGGTAATGTAGAAGCTGAGCGTTTGAAGGATGTTTTCGGAACGGATTTTGATGGTCTCGTGACTGAAGGTGTCTACTTGCAAGCGATGATGAACGTTAAAGCTACCGAGCTCGCTATCGTCAAGTTGAAATCCGATAAAAGCTACGATGCTGTAGCTAAAGCATTTGAAGCACGCGCAGCAGACATTCAAAAAACGTTTGAAACCTATTTGCAGGATCAATATGAGGATGCTAAAAACTACAAAATTGTTAGAAACGGAAACTACGTAATGCTGTCCATCTCGCATGATCAGGATGCAGTAGTGAAGATTTTCAACAGTTTCTTCAAATAATACTTTATTCACAAAAACCTGACCGACAGCGGTCAGGTTTTTTTTATGGTTTTGAAACATTTTGCCTTGGTTGATCGTGTTAGGTGTGAAGGAGTCGACGATCATGCCAAATGAGTATTCAGATGAATATTTAACCCAGCTTGTTCAACGTTACGCGGATATGATAATGCGTATTGCTTTCACCTATCTTAAAAACAACGCAGACGCTCAGGATGTATGCCAAGAGGTATTTATAAAAGTTGTTAAGCTGCAAAAGACGTTCGAGCTGGCCGAGCATGAGAAGGCGTGGATTATTCGAGTTACGATTAACGCTTGCAAGGATATGCTGCGCAGTCCATGGAAAAGATTCTTTTCTCCCATTCGTGATGCATCTATTCCGATCCAACATTCAGACAACAGAGAAGTTGTTGCCCGCGTCTTAGAGCTGGATCAAAAATACCGGATCGTCATTTACCTCTATTATTTTGAAAATTACAGCACCGCAGAAATAGCCCAGTTATTGAACAGAAACGAGAGCACAGTAAGAACACAGCTTAAGCGCGCTCGTGAAATGTTAAAAGGGAGCATGATTGGAGGATTCGCTAATGAATAGATACATAAGCGGAATGAAGGAAATTCAGGCTGGCGATGAGCTGAAGAAGCAGATGATTCACTCCGTACAACAGCAGTCAGCGAGAAAACGCAAAACGTTATCCATAAAAAAAACAGCAGCCCTATCGGCCGCTGCTTGTATAATTGTTTTTTTGGTTGTGCTTGGAGCATCCTTATTGCAGCATGAGAACAACAAAACAGCATTTGGCGGTTTCGTTATTACGGCCTATGCCGCAGATGGCACATCGATTGAGATGAAACCTGAAACTCAACTTCCGCTAGGAAAATATAGTCCGCTAATGAGCAGTGTACCCGGTTTTCCAATTCGCATCGTTGCAGATGAAGCAGACATCATTGCAATTACCGTTACAGAAGGAAATCTTCTTCTTTGGTCCCCTTCAGACTCCAAGGTCATTCAAAAAGGAAGAAGCATGAAAACTACATCCGGTACTATTGTATACTGGACTCCTCTTGAAGAGGGCGAAGAACATTCTCTTAGTCAATCAGCTACGGTTTCAGTAACAGCCCTCGCGGGCAAAAAAGAGCTGGGTCGCCATGACATTGAAATAAACACGGATGATGGGCTAAATTATAGCGGAGTGGTCAAAACGCCCTAATCTTAGGATGCCATATTTCTTGTCTGCCGAGCAGAGAACGTTCTTGAGCTTGCACGCAGCAGCATTGTAACAGCTATGCATTCCAATAAGGTCATGAGCATCAGTGTGAAATCCTGCAAAACACTCATACTGTCAACACTCCAGCCAAGCAGAGAAAGATTGGTCTGCATGAATAAAATATGACCAAAAAACGTTACGATGCTGAACAAACTGATTATTTTATGATAAGTCTGAACGGCTGGAAGCTCTATTTTAATCATTCCATAAAAAAGAAGCAGTGTATTCGGCAACATACTGAATGCAAGCTTATAATCTGTTGTCCATTCACTAAATCGAAGCAGCAGCAGCGTCTCCACTACCGTTAAGCCCAATGCAAAAATCAGAATAGGTTTTACTTTTATTTGCATAAGCGATGCCTCATACTTTGCCAGTAATACACCCAAAGCCACGAACGTGAAGCCAAAGCCGATATATCTCGTCGCAAACAAATACAAATAATCGATGTAGGCAGGGTCGATCGCGGGAAAGCTCTCAGCTGTTATACCAAATAACGTTTTTAAGCTTCCTGAAACAAACTGCATGCCAACAAATCCAGTCAGCGTCAATATAAGAGCAAGGCGACTGTATTGCTTTTGGATAAGCCAATAAGCCGTTAATATACCAAACACAAGCGGCGGGATAAACCAAAATTGAACGAATGGTCCGTTTAGGAAAAATGCGATAAACAGTACCTTCGCTTGGATAAAGAGATTTCCTGCCGACCAGCCGTCGTTAATCAGCTTAGGAACGATGCTTTCTGCAACAAACAGACAACAAAATAAGCAATAAACGATTCCGATACGCAGCAAATATTTTTGAATATAAAGCCTCGGATTTGCTGCATGGCTCCAGCCTTTATAGGCAAGAAAACCTGCTACAACATAGAAGCAAGGCACAACTATTCTTGTAGCAAGACCAGAAAACTGGACAATCGCTTGCCCCGGCATTAAAGCCATATAGCGTAAAAGCATAAGATGCGCTACAAGCACAAGCAAGGAACCCGCCAGCTTGAATAACGTTATCCCTGGATAGTATTTACGCATTTCTTCTCAGCTCCCCTGTCCCATTCAGAACCAACGATTTAATTTCAGCCACTGAAATTTTACCCGTCGGTGAGAGAGGGAATACAGGCAAAAATACATAATAACGCGGCAGCTTAAACGTCGATAAATATGGAGCCAAATCATTTTTCAGCACACTATCGCTGAGAGTCGCTCCCTGCTTCGCTACAATACAAGCGCAAACTTGCTCACCATAAAGCTCATCCGGGACACCTATGACGAATGCATCCTCCACATCTTTATGTCGCAGCAGCACATTCTCAATTTCTACCGGAGAAATTTTTTCTCCGCCTCTAATAATCGTTCTGTGAAGCCTGCCTGTAATCGTTAAATGTTTCCGCTCATCCAGAAACCCTAAATCTCCGGATCGATACCACCCATCTGCCGTCATACTAGCCCTATCGTTAGTCTCGCTGGTGTAACGCATGACCCGATGACTTCGAATGGCAATCTCGCCATGCTCATGCGGCGGCAGCGCCTCTCCCGTCTCCGGATTTAATATTTTCACCTCTACAACCTTATCCACTCTTCCCCCAATGCTGTAGGACCCCTTTTCGAATTCCTTATATTGAATGAGTCCGTTTAAAAGATTTAAGTGTCTCAGCAGCTTATAAAGCAAATATAAAATAATATTTCGCCTCCGATTCACGAAACAAGTCCCATTAGCGACTGCACCAGCTTCAGAAGAGCCATAGCTTACCATAAAAAAGTAGAGGTTCAAGCCTTTCATTATTTTTTGTAATATCGTATTGTTAACTGCTGCTGAAGTAAATGCTACCCCTAGCAGTGATTTCAAATTGTACTCCTCTCTTTTTGGAGAAAGTACCATTTGCTGAATCATATATGGCGTACCTATAAGAACTTTACACTTTTCCTTCTCCACCGCTGACAGAGCATTTATGGGATTAAAGTGGCTGAGCATGACCATTCGAATATTGTATGTTTTTAAACTTGCAAATAATGTACCAAATCCTCCTAGATGATAAAGCGGCAATAAATTCAAAACTGAGAAATGACGAGTAAAGCGATCACTGATCTTCATAAGCATGGCAATGCTCTTCTTAGGTTTACCCGCATTTTCAACTGCCAATAAGAAGGAAGCCGTGGAACGCAAAACCCCTTTGGGTAGGCCCAGCGTACCCGATGTATAAAGCAGAATAAGCGGATCACTTGAGACATTCAAATCACAGGCGGTTAAAAACGACTGTTCATCTACAGCTGCACCAAGCAGTCGTAGATCTGAATAGGGCTGAAATAGCTCGTTTGCTTTCCCCTCTTCCTCCAGTACAAAAATATGCTTCGGGAACCAATGTTGATCTACTCCATCTTTATGTAAATCCACTATTATTTCCTGCATGATCGTTGGATAATGGACATGCTGTCCTTGAGCTCCCATAATGATGGCTGCAGGGCGAGAATCTTTCAAATAATGCTCAAGCTCTTGTTTCTTTGAGTATGTATTAAGCGGAACAATGATAGCGCCAACGCAGGCCGCTGCAAACATCGAAATAATCATTTCCGCCCTGCCAGGCATAATGATTACGATGGAGTCGCCTTTTTTGACCCCTAGTTGAATAAAGCTTTTCGCCAGCAAGCGCACCTCTTCCCAAATCATTAGCCATGTATAATGCTGATCAGCAGCTGGGTAACTGTATGCCACATCATGAGGATAATCTGCTGCTCTTTTTTGCAACATATACGGAATGGTGTCCCCGCTCAAGCTACTTTTGTTTATCATTGCCTTTACCCCCGTGTCTATAAAATAAACCTATTATTGTGCCGTGTCATACTGTGAACATTTATAATATAACACCGAGTAGGTTCTTAATAAAGAACAATTTTATAAAAAAAGCGTCGAAAGGGCTTTTATAACAGCTCTTTCGACGCACTATTTGTTATTTGGCAGAAACTGGGGATGGTACTGGCTTTGTTATTGTTTTCTCTTTTACCACGTTGCCCTTGATGTCATCCTTACGCTTCGCCTTGCCYACGAATAAGCTAAGCGGCAATGCGACGACTGCTACCAACGTAGCAACAACATATACATCGTTAATGCTCATCGTGAAGGACATCATCTCAATGTGCAGCTTATCAACATCGCCAGCCTTCATGAAGTCGGTAGCATGTGTAATTGATCTTGATGCAAGCATTGTTGTAAAGATAGCAATCGCGAACGAGCCAAACACGTTACGCGTCCAGTTCGTTATCGCAGAAGCATGCCCCGACAGCTCCGCTGGAATTTGCTCCATTGCGGCGTTGCTTGATGGCATTACGACAAGTGCGATCCCAATGTTACGAACAATCATCCACCAGATGATGTAGGCATGCGAGACATCTAGGCTTAGCCAGCTTAACGCCAGCGTACCGATCGTCAGCAGCACAATGCCGCTAGACATCAGCCAGCGCGGACCAATGATGCCGTACAGCTTGCCGACAACGGGCATAAGCAGAGCCATTGCCAGTGAAGCCGGCAATAAAATCATGCCCGTATCCATCGCGGACACATGCTGTATTCTTTGAAGAAATACGGGTGTGAGCAATGTTCCGGAATACAAGCTGATTGTTATAATATTAGCGATAATGGCATTAAGCGTAAAACGACCATTTTTGAATACGCGTAGATTAAGCAGCGGCGTTTCAGCCCGCAGCTCTCGCCATATAAATAGTATCAGTGAAATGCCGCCGATTACGAACAATGAAACAATTTTCCATGAGCTCCAGCCCCAGTTATGGCCTTGCCCCAGTGCAAGCAGCAAGGATGAGCTGCTCATGATAACCGTTAGGAAACCTAGCAAGTCGAAGCTCTTCGGAACGTTCATCCGATAATAAGGAATGTATGCATATACGCAGCCGATTGCGATCAGACCTATTGGCACGTTCATGAGAAACAGCCAGTGCCAATTCATGTTTTCCAATATCCAGCCGCTGATTGTAGGTCCAAATGCAGGAGCCAGCATTGCAGATAGTCCCCAAAATGCGATTGCCATCGCCTGTCTATCTTTTGGAATGATTTGATAAATGATCGACATTGTTGCCGGTATAATTAAACCACTGAATGCCCCTTGTAGTACACGGAACAAAATGAGTGAGCCTTCGCTCCAAGCCGATGCACACAATATTGACGTTAAGGTAAACCCAATTAACGAGAATAAGTATAGTCTTCTATAGCTGAATCTCTCCCCTAAATAACCGGCAATTGGAGCTGTAGTTCCCATTGCGAGCATAAAGCCAGTTAACGTCCACTGAACGGAGCCCAGAGTCGTATCAAAATGGTCCTTCAAAATTTCGAGCGCCAAATTTATCGTAGCCGAAGCCAATACGCATAAAAAGGACCCGATAAAAATAGCAGTCATTACTGGCCAAAAACGTACCTTCATGCCTTCTGCTTGGTTCATCTGTTTGTTCCACTCCTTATATATTTACTTTAGAACTTAACTATTATAGTTTAGCGCTAAAGTAATTTCAATGAAAATTATTATATTGTAAAATTTTTCTTTTAACCCCTGTTGTAGGACTCGTTTCATGCCGTCTCCATTCGGCTGTGGGAGCAACCGTAGCGCTTTTGAACAACAGTCCAGCTTCCTTGTTTCTAGGCGTCCATACCCGCCTGTGGACGTTGTAATACAGCACTAGGCATCTGTGAATCTTCAATCCTGTAACTAATCAGCTGAGGTACGCCCCTTGTACGTAAAATAGGGCTGCCTACTATCCGTTTCTCAGGATAGAGGGCAGCCATTTTGTTATCTTTATTATCACATCATCGTATATTAAGTGAACAATGGTCCTGAAAATAAAAAAACATTGTTCACAAGGAACAATGGCATGTTAAAAAAGTAATGGTGGAGGATGACGGGATCGAACCGCCGACCCTCTGCTTGTAAGGCAGATGCTCTCCCAGCTGAGCTAATCCTCCATGGAAACACTAAAACCCACTGCGAGTGGGAGTCTTGCTTCATTGTGCGTTTTGCACATTGAAAACTGGATACGAAAGATTAGGCTTGCTGARGCCTTTTTAGCTGCTGTCTACCGGATGTATGGGTCACAGTAAACGTGTTTAGGATAAGCCCTCGACCGATTAGTATTCGTCAGCTACACACATTGCTGTGCTTCCACCCCGAACCTATCAACCTCGTCGTCTTCAAGGGGTCTTACATACTGGGAAAT
>NZ_JBFTPZ010000076.1:0-20407 GCF_056398745.1 Paenibacillus sp. 01T424
ATGAGATTTCCCAGTATGTAAGACCCCTTGAAGACGACGAGGTTGATAGGTTCGGGGTGGAAGCACAGCAATGTGTGTAGCTGACGAATACTAATCGGTCGAGGGCTTATCCTAAACACGTTTACTGTGACCCATACATCCAGTAGACAACAGCATAAAGGCTTCAGCAAGCCTAATCTTTCGTATCCAGTTTTCAGCGTGCAACACGCTACGTTTGGTGGCGATGGCGGAGGGGAACCACGCGTTCCCATACCGAACACGACCGTTAAGCCCTCCAGCGCCAATGGTACTTAGACCGCAGGGTCTTGGGAGAGTAGGACGTCGCCAAGCACGAGAGACCTATCGCATGTGATGCGATAGGTTTTTTTGTTGTTTATGCGGTATGATAGGGTTATATCAAATTTGGAGGTGCTTCGAATTGGAAACACGTATCGTTATTAAGCATACCGGTATAGAGCAATTTGACGAGAGTATGGCTTTATCTCAATTTGCATTTCAATATGAACGTTCTGCTGCAGAACTAGAACAAACGAAAGAGCAGTATGAGAGTGAGCCTACTGTAAGGTACGGAGCGTATGTCGATAATCAGTTGGCTGCGCAAGCTGCAGTGTTGAAGCTGCAAACATATATCGGAGGCAAGGTTTTTGATATGGGAGGTGTTGCAGGTGTTGCGACATGGCCAGAGTTCAGGAGGCAGGGGCTAGTTGCTCAAATACTCATTCAATCGCTAATAGAGATGAAGGAGAACGGTCAAACGGTTTCTTTTCTACATCCTTTTTCATTCAGCTTTTATCGTAAATTTGGATGGGAAACCTACACTGAACATAAAACCTATACGATTAAGACGGATATGCTTCCAGCGAGAATAGCATACGAGGGTAGGTTTGAGCGCATTACAGGAAACTATGGTTTGCTGAACGACGTCTATCAAGCCTATGCATCTCAATTTAATGGCTCGTTGGTGCGTGACGACTTCTGGTGGAAGTATCGGATTAACAGAAGAAAACCAGGACAAACTGCACTTTATTACGATAAGAGCGGAGCAGCACAAGGCTACGTCATTTATGAAGTTAAAAACAGCCGGTTAACGGTCCATGAGTTTGTTCATTTAAATGAGCCTGCAAGAGCTGCAATATGGTCATTTCTTGCACAGCATGATTCAATGATCGAAGAGCTGACGATTAAAATGCCATCTAACGATCGCCTTCCCTACTTGCTGAGCAATCCGAGAATAAAACAGGAAATCACACCTTATTTTATGGCTCGAATTGTGGATGCGGAAGGTTTTGTGAGCCAATATGATTTTAAGGCAGCAGATCATGCCGATGACATTCATATTCAACTGATCGACGCTCAAGCTCCATGGAATAATGGTCATTTTTTACTTCATATCGATGCGTCTGGGAAAGCTTCACTTCGTCGTAAGGACGATAGTGAAAAAATAGATGAGGCAATTAAACTGGATATTGGTTCCTTTACGAGTGTGCTATTTGGGTATATTCAGTTAGAGCAATTAGCCCAATTCGCACGCATAGAAGGAGATATAGGATTGGTTAAACGCTTACAATCTCGTATTCCCGAACGAACTACGTATTTACCTGACTTTTTCTAAAGAAATAGCAGGCTTTGAGACTTCCAAATCGAGTATAAAACAGGATGAACAAAGGTATTCATCAGCCTTGACAGCCTATACCCCCTCTGCTAATATTGCTAATAATATATGTGAGACGTACTTAAAATAAGGGAGGAACATACTCGTGTGGGAAACGAAATTCGCCAAAGAAGGGCTAACGTTTGACGACGTCCTGCTTATTCCGCGCAAATCAGAAGTGCTGCCTAGGGAAGTTGACATCTCGATTCGATTAAGCGAGGACATTAAGCTAAACATTCCGCTCATTAGCGCTGGTATGGACACCGTTACAGAAGCCGCATTGGCGATTGCAATTGCGCGTGAGGGTGGTATCGGCATTATCCATAAGAACATGTCGATTACACAGCAAGCGGAGGAAGTTGACCGTGTAAAACGTTCGGAGAGCGGTGTAATTACAAATCCGTTTTCGCTTACGCCTGATCACCATGTTTACGACGCAGAAGAATTGATGGGAAAATACCGCATCTCAGGCGTACCGATTGTTGATCAAGATAAGAAGCTTGTAGGTATTTTGACCAACCGTGATTTGCGTTTCGTACATGATTATTCAATTAAGATAAATGAAGTTATGACTCGTAACAACCTTGTAACGGCACCTGTTGGCACAACGCTGCAGGAAGCGGAGGGCCTTCTTCAAAAGCACAAGATTGAGAAGCTGCCGCTGATTGATGAGTCCAATACACTTAAAGGTCTTATTACGATTAAAGATATTGAGAAAGCAATCCAATTCCCTAATGCGGCGAAGGATAAGCATGGTCGCTTGCTTTGCGGAGCAGCGGTTGGTATTTCGAAGGATACTATGGATCGTGCAGAAGCATTGGTTCAATCAGGAATTGATGTTCTTGTTGTAGACTCGGCACATGGTCACCACATTAATATTTTGGATGCAGTTCGTAAGCTTCGTGCTACTTACCCAGACCTTACTATTATTGCAGGTAACGTTGCTACTGGCGATGCTACCCGTGATCTTATCGAAGCAGGCGCTTCCGTAGTTAAAGTAGGGATTGGTCCTGGATCGATCTGTACAACTCGCGTTATCGCTGGTATCGGTGTTCCACAAATTACTGCGATTTATGATTGCGCGTCAGTTGCTCGTGAATACAATATTCCGGTTATTGCAGACGGCGGTATTAAGTACTCCGGTGACATTACGAAAGCAATCGCATCTGGAGCAAGCGCGATTATGATCGGAAGCTTGTTCGCAGGTACAGCTGAAAGCCCTGGCGAAACTGAAATTTTCCAAGGACGCAGCTTTAAAGTCTACCGTGGAATGGGCTCGCTTGGCGCTATGAAGGAAGGAAGCAAGGATCGTTACTTCCAAGAGAACGAGAACAAGCTTGTTCCGGAAGGTATCGAAGGACGCGTTCCTTACAAAGGGCCGCTTGCTGACACTGTGCATCAATTGCTCGGCGGCTTGCGTTCAGGTATGGGCTATTGCGGTACAGCTTCTCTGGACGAGCTTAAGAACGATACACAATTCGTTCGTATTACAGGTTCTGGTCTTCGTGAAAGCCATCCACATGATGTGCAAATTACGAAAGAAGCACCAAACTATTCACTTTAAGCTATACTTTCTAGATACGATAATAACAGACAAGGAAAGGCGACTGAGTCGCTGGCMCTTGTCTGTTTTTTTTATGAAGGATTACTCATTGTTCTGTAACCTGTTTGTGGTTTAATTGTTAGGCTTCGATATGTTACAATTAACAACGGACAAACCAAGTGGGAAAAGGGGAGACGACGTTGAAGGAAATGGTAAGGCCGGTTCGAATAAAGACGGTCATCGCTGCAAGTTTGGCGGTTTGGATGGTAATGCTGTCGCTTGGTTCTGCGGTAGCAATGGCGAATGGATATCAAGGAAGAGAAAGTACGAAAAACGATTTAGGTTTACAAGTGAAAGCTGCTATTCTAATTGATGCGGATTCAGGACAAGTTTTGTATGAAGTTAATTCAGAGGAGCCGCTCCCTGCAGCAAGTATGACGAAGTTAATGACGGAATATATCGTTCTTGAGGAAATTACGAATGAACGCCTGTCCTGGGATGAGGTTATTACCACTAGTGCGGAAGCGGCCTCAACGCCATCGGATGGATCATCTGTATTTTTAGCTCAAGGAGATCAACATACGGTTAGAGATTTGTACAAAGCAATGGCAGTTGGTTCTGCGAATGATGCAACGATTGCATTAGCATCGCAAATAGCTGGAAGTGAGCAAGGGTTTGTAAAGAAGATGAATGAGGTAGCTGCGGAGTTGGGTCTTAAAACAGCTATTTTTACAAGTGCGACTGGTCTATCGGAGACAACTGTTATTTCTGCGACGGACATGGCGAAGCTAGCACAAATTATTTTGAGCAAGCACCCTGAATTTTTGGATTATTCTAAGCTGCAGGAATATAAATTCCGTGAACGCGACAAGGATCCAATCATCAACATTAACTGGATGCTTGGTACAAACGTGAATCAAAAGGGCCTTAAGCACTTAGCTTATGAAGGCGTTGACGGCATGAAAACAGGCTTCATTAATGCTGCTGGCTACAACTTCACGGGTACTGTAAAAAGAGGCGAGCAGCGTTTTATTAGCGTCGTTATGGATACTGCTACAAAGTCTGCTCGTTTCAATGAAACGGCTAAGATGTACAACTACGGTTTCAGCACTTTTGAGAAAAAGACGGTGCTTGCGCCAAAATCTGTGGTAGAAACAGCGAAAACGGTTAAGATTAAAAAGGGTAAAAAGAAAACCTTGCCGATCGTAACGGAAAAAGATATTACGTTTATGGTTAAGAAGGGCGTAGAGCCTAAAATCGAGGTTGTATCCAGCGACGTGAAGTCAGAAGCTGAGCTGGTAGCTCCGATTCCAGCAGGCACGGTTGTAGGTACAGTAACTTACAAGTACACGGATGCCGAAACGAAACAAGAGCTCAAAAAAACGGTTAGCCTCGTTACAACGGAGGATGGAACGAAAGCAGGCTGGTTCCGCTTGATGTTCCGTGGAATTGGAGATTTTTTCTCAGGTTTATTTAATGGAATCGTCAATTTGTTCTAATCCGAGTAGAAAACAGGGGAATAAAGCAAATCAAGGCTTGTCGATTATTCTTGCATCCTGTAAAATCAATGGTTAGAACAACTGCGGTAATATACAAATTAATGGATGAAAATAGGAGGATTTTAGCATGGAAACAGGTACATCGCGCGTAAAACGCGGCATGGCAGAAATGCAAAAAGGCGGCGTCATTATGGACGTTATGAGCGCCGAGCAAGCGAAAGTAGCAGAAGCAGCAGGAGCAACAGCGGTAATGGCGCTTGAGCGCGTCCCTTCCGAAATTCGTGCAGCAGGCGGAGTAGCTCGTATGGCTGATCCGACAATTGTAGAAGAAGTAATGAAAGTTGTATCGATTCCAGTTATGGCAAAGGCTCGTATCGGGCATTATGTAGAAGCAAAAGTGCTCGAATCCATGGGCGTTGACTATATCGATGAGAGTGAAGTACTTACACCAGCAGATGAAGTATTCCACATCAGCAAGCATGAGTTTACGATTCCATTCGTATGCGGAGCAAAAGATCTTGGAGAAGCGTTGCGCCGTATTCAAGAGGGAGCAGCAATGCTTCGTACGAAAGGTGAGCCGGGAACAGGCAATATCGTAGAGGCTGTTCGTCACCTTCGCTTGATCAATGGACAAATTCGTAAAATTCAAGGTTTGTCGAAGGACGAGCTTTATCATGAAGCTAAGGTTCTTGGCGTAGCTTATGACTTGCTTCTTAACGTACATGAAACAGGTAAGCTTCCTGTCGTGAACTTCGCAGCAGGCGGAGTAGCTACACCATCCGATGCAGCTTTGATGATGCATCTTGGAGCAGACGGCGTATTCGTAGGTTCTGGTATTTTCACATCAGAAAACCCAGAGAAATTCGCTCGTGCAATCGTTGAAGCAACGACACATTACCAAGATTACAAGCTAATTGCTGAAGTGTCGAAAAACTTGGGAGCAGCTATGAAGGGAATCGAAATTTCCAAGCTTAACTCCTCCGAGCGTATGCAAGACCGCGGTATCTAATAGTTGTAATATGCAGGTGCCGGCTTAGCGCGAATAGTGCTGCCGGCTCTTGCCCGTAAAGGAAGGCGAGTAGAGCGATGAAGATAGGCGTACTAGCGCTTCAAGGCGCAGTGGCAGAGCATATACGAAGCTTAGAAGCGGCGGGCGCAGAGGCGGTCGCCGTTAAGCGGGTTGAGCAGCTTGAAGAGCTGCAAGGGCTTGTTATTCCAGGCGGCGAGAGCACGACGATCGGCAAGCTGATGCGCAATTATGGCTTCATGGAGGCTATTAAGGATTTCTCTGAACAAGGCAAGCCATTGTTCGGCACTTGTGCTGGTCTTATCGTTTTGGCTGATGAAATAGAAGGCCAAGAGGATGCGCATTTGCGCCTTATGGATATGACCGTTGCAAGAAACGCATTCGGGCGTCAACAAGAAAGCTTTGAGACGGATTTGGATGTCAAAGGCATTGACGAACCGGTTCGCGCTGTATTTATCCGAGCTCCATTGATCAAAAAAGTTGGAGCAGGCGTAGACGTATTGTCTACATACCGAGATGAAATTGTAACAGCAAGACAGGGACATCTTCTAGCTGTATCGTATCATCCGGAGCTAACGGACGATTATAGGCTGCATGCATACTTCGTTGATATGGTGAAGGAAGCAGCTGCAAGCAAGGAATAAACGTTTACAATAATAAAATTACTCCCTTCAGAGAGGGGCT
Source organism: Paenibacillus sp. 01T424 (assembly GCF_056398745.1). Lineage (NCBI taxonomy): Bacteria > Bacillati > Bacillota > Bacilli > Caryophanales > Paenibacillaceae > Paenibacillus > Paenibacillus sp. 01T424. Next base: position 6,405 of record NZ_JBFTPZ010000076.1, read on the forward strand.
TTTGGATCGTGCTGGATGTAAAATTGTTAAGAAATGAATTTGAGAAGGTTGAGAAAGCGCTGCTTGATCGCGGAGCTTCCCTTGATCTTATTGCTAATTTTCCTGCGCTCGACACTAGGCGCCGTGATCTTATTCAAGAGACGGAGCAGCTGAAGAGCAGACGCAATACGGTTTCGCAGGATGTAGCTAAACTCAAACGCACAGGCGGCGACGCAGAATCGCTTATCCTTGAGATGAGAGAGGTTGGCGACCGCATTAAAGAGCTTGACGATGAACTTCGTGAGCTGGATGTACAAGTGATTGAGCTGACTCAAGCGATCCCTAACATTCCTAGCGATAGCGTGCCAGTCGGCAAGTCGGAGGAAGATAATGTAGAGCTGCGCATAAATGGCGAGGTTCCAACCTTTGATTTTGAGCCCAAGCCACATTGGGAGCTTGCGCAATCACTCGGCATATTGGATTTCGAGCGTGCAGCGAAGGTAACGGGATCACGTTTCACGTTCTACCGCGGCCTTGGAGCTCGTCTTGAGCGTGCGCTTATCAGCTTTATGATGGATCTTCACAGCGATAAGCACGGTTATGAGGAAGTATTGCCTCCTTATATCGTTAATCGTGACAGCTTGATCGGTACGGGTCAGCTTCCGAAGTTTGAAGAGGATTTATTCAAAATTTCGGATTCAGATTATTTCCTCATTCCGACTGCAGAGGTTCCAGTTACAAACCTGCACCGCGAAGAGATTTTGCCGATTGAAGAGCTTCCGAAATATTTTGTAGCTTACAGCTCATGCTTCCGTTCAGAAGCAGGTTCTGCAGGGCGTGATACACGTGGTTTGATTCGTCAGCATCAGTTCAACAAGGTTGAATTGATCAAATTGACGAAACCGGAGGATTCATACGAAGAGCTGGAGAAAATGACCGCTAACGCGGAGAAGGTTTTGCAGCTACTAGGACTTCCTTACCGTGTTCTAACGCTTTGTACGGGAGATATGGGCTTCACAGCGGCTAAAACATATGACCTTGAAGTGTGGCTGCCAAGTGCAGGCACGTATCGTGAAATTTCGTCCTGCTCAAATGTAGAGGATTTCCAAGCTCGCCGTGCGGGTATTCGTTTCCGCAGAGATACGAAGAGCAAGCCGGAATTCGTTCATACATTGAATGGTTCGGGACTTGCTGTAGGCCGTACTTTTGCGGCAATTATCGAGAACTTCCAGCAAGCGGACGGTTCTGTGACGATCCCAGAAGTACTGCGTCCGTATATGGGCGGCATTAGTTCGATCGATTCAACAAAGCTTTAAAATTTTTTTTTGCCACATGGTCAAAATACACTTGCATTTTTATTTTGACCTGTGGTATTATATTTCTTGTGACAATTGAACGATGGAGAGATACCGAAGCGGTCATAACGGGGCAGTCTTGAAAACTGTTAGGGCGCAAGCCCACGTGGGTTCGAGTCCCACTCTCTCCTCCATATTTTTTAAAATGTACATGACAAGCCCAGACGCTAAGCGTTTGGGCTTTTTTTTCATTCTATCCCCTCGTATAAAATAATGCCGCACTTCGCATGTTATACGATGTGGAGGTGCTTCATTTAATGGGTAAATCAGATGAACTGCAAATGAATCAAGAAAACTTGGCAGATGCTTGGCGTCAAACCTTGCCAGAGACGCTAAAAGACGCTGACCGCAGCAGAGTGCTGCCTGATGAGTCAGATTCCAAAGCGCTGCGCGTAACGATCGATACAGCCGGACATCAAATGTATTCGTTTGATTTTAAAGTTACTTATGTAGATAGCCGTGAAGTGAAGGTTGAGCTTATCGATGTGGAGAAAGACAAGGTATCCATCGATGAGCGTGGAGACATCATTCAAGAGCTGATACAAAATTACACTAGACATCTGCATGAATGTGCTCAAGCGCTCCAACGCTTGACGCATGCTTAGAGGAGAGAGCTGCTTATGACGAAGGCACAAGGAACGGCTGATAAAAACTTAACTAATGTGGTAGAAGCTTTGGAGGTTGAGGCGGTTAACAGCCATCAAGCTCAGCAATTGCAGCAGGATAAGAACGATCGAAGCAATCAGGATGACATGAACCATGATCATCCAACAGATTTAGAACATCAAAAAAATTAACGCTTCCCTCGAAGCCGATGAGATCTAAATAGGAGGAATTCAAATGTCGAAGCCAGACAGCATTCCGGTGCCGGAAAGCAATCCGCAAAATAATCGGAAGCGTAATGACGGAGGCGGGCAGCAAGAGCCGCTTTCTGGATCTAAGAAAACAAAGCAGCGTAATCATGTGGATCATCATAACCCGCAAGGATAGATCAATGTGCTGTTAAAAGCTAGTTCAAACGTCCCGTTTCAGTACGCTGAAACGGGATTTTTTGGATATAACTTCTAAATGAAGTTATTTTAGTATAGAATGGAGGTGCTCACAAAAAGATAGGGAGGAACATACTACATGAAGAATGTTCAAAAAATAGCGGTTCTTATGTTAGCCGTTATTTTAGTTGTTATTGCAGGCTGCAGCTCGGCAAAACCACCGAAGGAAGCTTTGCAGGCGGCTATGACGAAAATTAATGAAGCGGACTCATATGCAGTAAAAATGTCATTTGGCTTGGATGAATTGGAAGTTCCACAAACGGCAACTTTGGAAGGCAACGCAGCTGCTACAGCAGCAATCGTAGGGATGATTAAAGATGCAACCATTACAGTTGATGCTGTATATAAGAAAAAACCGATGCGTACCGATATGAATATGCAAATCGTAGTGCCAGGCGACATGGAGATGAAGTTAACGGTACCTATGATTATGACTGAGGAAGCGCTGTATGTGAAAATACCGCAAGTTCCGATGCTGCCATTGCCGGAGACGATTACAAGTAAATTTATTAAAATTGATCTAAAGGAGCTTGCTGAGAAAGAAGGCACGGCTAAGCTGGATCTTGCTGCACAACAAAAGTTAGGCAAGGAACTCGGAGAAGTAATGCTTAAGCATTTTGACGAGAAAACATACTTCAGCCAGCCTAAGGCTGAGGCAGCTGGCCTGCCTGCTGATATGAAAGCAGATCAAATCATCGCCTTTGAGATTAATGAAAGCAACTATCCAAAAACAGTAGAAACCATCGTTAACCAAGTGCTGCCTGAGGTGCTAAATGTATTGCTTGCTAATGAAGCATCATTAAAGACTCTTCAGCTTGATAAGGCGGACATCGAGAAGATGAAGTCGGATCTTGAGACGAACAAAGCAGAGATTCTAACCACATTTAAAAATGATGTTAAAGTGAATACTCTGAAAGTAACGGGCGCTATCACAGATGGATATCTTGCTTACCAATCGGGTAAGGTAAGCATTGAAGGCTCTGACAAAGAGAGCGGCCAGAAGATGAAGCTTGGCCTTCATTATGATGTTACTTACTCCGAGATTAATAAAGATGCGAAGTTCGAGGGTGAAATTCCTACGGATGCGATTACACTGGACGAACTGACACAGATGTTCCAATTGCCAGTTGGTATGTAATAGATTGAAAATGAAGCAGCTCCTGAGTGTCAGGAGCTGCTTTTTTAGTGAAGCGGGTGTTCTTACAAAGCGACAACCATCGATTTTTTTAGAAGCTCTTTCATCATTTGAGCAGCTTTTACCTTAACATTCAAGCAAGCGGAAATTTCAAGCTGATAATTGCCACTCAGCAGCTCGCTGCGCAGTTGTTCAGCTGTTTCGCAAACGTTATCTACATGATTAACAACGCTGCCGAACTGCAGAGGCTGATGTGAGTCGCTTCCTGCAATGACCTTTAAGCCAAGATGATCTGCGAACTGTCGAACCTGATCAGCCATGCCGAAACCATATTGGAATAAATCTTTTGCATTTATATCAAGCGCATCGAGGCGTCTGAGTGTGTCAGCATCATGGTGAGTGAGCGGCGTGCTTTCTCTCATGGGATGAGCACCAATTCGAAGCAAGGGATAGCCGTCGGTGCGGTTCATCAGCTCTTCTAAAGCGATAAAGCTATCTTTTGCGGTATGGGGTTCAAGCTGCTGCCTCAGATCACGAATATGGCTGCGGTTTCCAATGATTAGAATATGGCCTTTATTCGCTACATCAACCTCCATGCCAGAGAAAACCTTCAAGCCCTCCACGACATAATAATCACCTTTGTATTCAAAATGATGATCCAGCTGATCCATCATATCGGCAAAGTGAAGCGTGTTAAAATGCTCGGTCAACGCCACCGCGTGCAGACCGTTTTCTTTGGCTTCGTGAGCCATGGAAAGGAAGTAGTCGAGTGAAAAATTTGTTTTCTTTGACAGCTTGCCATGTGTATGCAAATCGATGCTCATCATTAGTGTGTTATCTCCATTCCATTATGTAATTTTAAAAGGAAATGAATTGTCCAAAAGCAACCAGCCCGATCATATAGAACAGGGAGCAGCTTAAGAAAATAAAATCATGCGGTCGAACCTGCATATGGGCAAGCCTAAGCTTCTTCGTCTCAGGGCTGACAAGCGAATAGGTAAAGCCGCGCACCTCCAATGCTTCGACCGTCGTTCTCGTTCGCTTAGCTGTATTCAGAATGAGCGGATAAAAGGCATAAACGCTAATCTTCGCCATGTATATAATTGAACGCCAGTGAAGAAAACCCTTATTGCGGGGAGCGCGGCCGCGCAATCGGAATGAGTGAATAAGGTTATGGTACTCCTCAATTAGAATAGGAAGCATCCTATAGCCGTAGGACACACCAAAGCTGAATTGTCCAGGCATCCCCATACTAAGCAGGGCGTCACTCAGCTTCTCGGGATCCATGCTAGAGAACACGGCAATGCTGGCCAGCGAGATGATTAATATTTTTAATGTTAAGGTCAATAACGGCCATACGCCCGCTAGACTCCCTCCGAAGAAGATGGAGCCGAAAAAAATATAACTAATCTCACTTACCAGGCCGACGCCCATAATAAGTAGAACAAGTGGACTTACCTTTGAAGATAAAGTAAGGACAAGCATTGGAATAAGCAAGCCAAGCAGAATGCCTTTATTATGAAAGAACCAAGGCGCTATGGCGAAAAAGGAATACCAAATCAGGAGGATACGCGGATCAAAGCGCGACAGAAAGGTCGATTGTCTGCCGAAAGCGGTACGCATCAGCTCAATTTTAATTTGTTCTACGCTCAGCTTGTCGAGCATGCTTTGTTTAATTGCTTCCAACCGTAATCTCCTCCTGCTCAAATGGGTTTGACGGATTTATATTTTTGATAAGCCGCGTGGTGAATTCATTGACAGATAGGCAAGGCGGCTCGAAACCCAGTCTTTGACTAAGCAAAGCGATTTGCGGCGCAATGAGACCTGCTTGTTTGAGAATGGCAACATGGTTGAATAAAGAGCGTTCATCTGTATCAAGTGCGACGCAGCCATCATGCATAACGATAACGCGATTTGCCCATTCGGCAACCAGCTGCATATCATGTGTCGCTATGATGGTCGTTTTTACATGATCCTGCAGCTGCGCAAGCATTTCAGTCATTTCACGGCGGCTCGCTGCATCAAGGCTGGCTGTCGGTTCATCCAGCAGCATGACAGTGGGACGCATGGCGAGTCCGATCGCTAATGTCGCTCTGCGCTGCTGTCCGCCGCTGAGCAGTCTGCCATCTCGATCCTGCAGGGCGGTTAGCCGCAGCCTCTCCAGAATTTCATCAACAAAAGGGTGATAATCAGCAATTCCGCGGGCTTTTAGAAAATATTCAACATCCTTGCGGACGGAATCTTCAATAAACATCTCCTCTGGATTCTGATAAATATAGGAGACAAAATCAGACAGCAGTTCAGGTGAAGATTGCTTCGTAATATGCCCGCATACGGTTAAGTGTCCTTCCGTAGGGCGCCGAATGCCCGAAAGGAGCTTGAGCAGCGTTGATTTGCCCGCGCCATTATTGCCGACAAGAGCAATACGATCGCCTTCATAAAAGCTGATGCTCATGTTCCGAATGACGGGATGCATCGTTCTTGCAATTGTTTTGTAGCTATAGGAGACATTGGCAAACGTAACAAGGGGCTGCATAGTATGTTCATTATTAGAAATAGGCTTATCCGTAAGGTCAGCTGAAAGCGTGAATGACGGTTTAAGCATCTTCTCAAAATAAGCGACTGCTTCATCGATGGTGATCGGGTATTGTGATGAATCCTCACTTTTTGCTTTTCCGGAAGCAGCCTCTAGTGTACAAACAGCAAGCGTAACCTGCGGCGGTAATATATGCAGTTCAGCAAGCTCATCAACTGCAGATAATGCCTCATGGACAGGCTTCACCCAGCGTATTGTGCCGCTATCCATAAGTACGACCCTATTGCAATAGTTTGCAATAAACTCGGTATGGTGCTCAATGACGATGATTGTTTTGCCATGCTTTTCATTCAGCAGCTTAAGTTTGTCGTAGATGAGTCTAGCATGAAAGGGATCTAGCTGCGCCACGGGCTCATCGATAATAATAATTTCTGGATCGAGGGATAAAGCCCCAGCAAGCGCCGTAAGATGCTTTTGTCCGCCGCTTAGCTGCCAAATCCACTGATCCTTCAAATGATCAATGCCAAGCATGGACAAAGCTCGAAGTCCGCGTTCACGGTAATCGCTAAAGCCATAATTAAGTGGAGCAAAGCAGGCTTCATCATAGACGGTCGGCCGAACGAGCTGGTTCTCAAAATCCTGAAACACATAAGCGACCTTGCGTGACAAGGAGGATACCGTTTCCTCGGCAGCTATTAGCCCTGCAACTTCAATGGAGCCGTCTAAATCGCCGACATAATAGTTTGGAATAAGGCCGTTTAAACATTTGCAAAGCGTTGACTTGCCACTGCCATTCGTACCTGCTATAGCGATAAACTCGCCGGGTTGAACAGTAAGCTGAATGTTGTGGAGCGCCTTGTTCTCCGCTCCGGGATATTGAAATTGAATGTCCTGCAGCTTAATGATGGGAGCCGCATGCTGCGGCCCCTGCTGGTTGGCTTGGAAGGATGAAGGTCTCAAAGCTTAACATCCTCCGTCGTGCGCGCAGATTTGGATTTGGCACGAAATGCTGCGATGAGTGTTAATATGAGCACTAATGCGGCTGCAGCAGCACTAATCCAGATGAACCCACTGCCATATTGCTCAATAAATTCTGGCTCCCATACAGCAAAGTTAATATCAGACTCGGACAAAAATTCTGCAACGATTCCGATAAAAACAAATATAATTGCGGTAATGAGCAGCCGCGGCGTTATTAGCTGTCCGAATGATATAGAAACTCTGCTGTCGCGTGGTTTTATGCCGAGAAGCGGTTCGATTTTTCCATATAGACGCGGTACGAGAAATAAAGTAGGCAGCAGGGAGAAAAAGATGCCGGTTATGAGCATGGCGTTAAGGAAACCTACACCTTCGATAAGCAATATGCTTTCGGGAATGCCTGGAACAGCTTCGAGCTCTTCGATCCCAAACCAAACCTTGCTGATGTCGACAATCGCCCCAAGCATCTGGTCAATACCTACTGCAACGAACGAAGCGAGTGCGAGTTGTTTGCGATTTCGTGGATCGCTTACGAGCAGGCCAGCTATGTACATGGCAATCGTAAATTCTATGAATTTTTCCAATTCTCCTAGTCCGCCGAATTGTCCAAGCAGCAGTTCCCCGAATATAACCTCGCCGAAGGATGCGCCAAGTGCAGCATACAGCGGATTAAATAGAATACAGAGCGTTAGTGGGATAAAAGCGAAGTATTCGACCTTCAGCTCAATGGGACCAAGCTTTAGCTCAGGAATAAGCTCGGAGAACATGTTGGAAATACCGTACAAGGACATCGATAAAATGAATACCATAAGCTTCTGCGATTGCGTCAGCTCATAACGGCGCTTAGGCGCTGTAACCATTGTGATTCCTCCTAATTTGTTTTTGAGGCGGAATACGTCTCGAATGCCTCGATTCAAAACGAATTCTTCTACAATATAGAGATCGAATGTTATCAGATCATCAACAAATTATTTCGATTACGTAAAATAAATTACAAAAAAATAAAAATGAAATAAAATTATCATTTTTAATCAAAAGGTGATATACTCCGTTTAGAAAATATGCTGCGATGTTGGTATAGGCAGGAGGAATTAAAGATGACGGCTTTTCATTTGGATATGGACTTGGATAAGATGTCAAAAAGCCACCAATCCATTGCTAATTACGTGGTGGGAGCACTGCAGCAGATTCCTTATTGTACAGAGGAAGATATTGCGATGGCTGTAGGTGTCAGTACGGCGACGGTATCGCGGTTTTGGCGGACGATTGGGTTTGCTAATTTGAAGGCATTTAAGAAAACGCTGCTGCAAAGCGAGCATGCGACGCCTGCCCATAAGATGAAGAAAATATTGAATAAGGTAGATCATGAAGAGGCTGATATTGTAAGTGAAATGCTGGAGATTGCAGCAGCTAACGTAGAGGTTACTTCAAAGCGTGTAGACCGTGAGCAGTTTCATCAAGCGGTGGAGGCCATTCATAAGGCTAGAAAAGTGTATGTATTTGGAACGGGAGCAGCAGCTAGCTTGATCGAGCTCATCCGATTTCGTCTGAATCGGATAAATGTGCAAATCGAAGGTATGGCGGGGAGTGGCAGCGAGCTGCTTGAAACGCTTGTTCATGCTGATTTCAGCGATGTGCTGCTTATGTTCGGTTTTGTCAGGCGCTCACCTGAATTAACGGTGCTGCTTGAGCATGCCAAAGAGGCAGGCTACACTACAATACTGATTACGGATTTGCTCGTATCCGATATGCTGGAGCAGAGCGATCTCGTGCTGCAGGTTGATCGGGGGGAACTGGAGGGCTTTCATTCGATGGCAGCGCCAGTTGCGCTTCTTGATGCACTGTCAGTAGCCGTTACAAAGCGGCGCGGGCAGCAGGCGTTTGACCAATTGGACCGCTTGCATGTGATGAGGAAAAAATATAGCTCGCAGCTTCCTAAATAATAGAACCGCCGGAACGATTTGCGTCCCGGCGGTTCTATGTTTTATTTGAAGAAACGAATGGTTAGAGGATAGCGATAGCCATTGCCCTCTGAAGCACGCATAGACCCAATGATGGTAAATGCAATCCAGAAAATAAACAAAAGCGGTGTAGTAATAAATCCGATGAGAACAAAAATGAGCAAACCGGAAATAATGGAATAAATCATATTGCTGATCTGAAAATTGAGTGATTCCTTGCCATGCATATCCACATAGCTGGATTGATCCTTCTTCAGAAGCCAAATGATGAGTGGTCCAAGAATGTTGCCGAGCGGAATAATTACACCGCTAAAAGCAAGCAGATGGCAAAGCATGCCGTACGTTTTTTCTTCCTTATGAAGTCCGAAAGATTGATTCATTGTGTATTGCCTCCCTTAAATTGAAAACCGCCGATTAATGTGACTTATGTACTTATACGTTAACGCAGCGATAAGATATGCATAAATATATCACCGATTAGCTATTATGGGAATCCATTCCTAAAATGATGTTGTAATCGGTGGTGGTCAACTATATACTTATACATAGATAATCGATGCATAGAAATGCGATACTTAAACAGGAGGGCGTTATGAAAATTAATAAGGAGCTTATGAAAGGCAGTACCGTTATTCTTATTTTGACACTGCTTGACCGTAAGGAAATGTATGGCTATGAAATGACCAAAGAAATTGAAAAAAGCTCGAGCGGTGTGTTTACTTTTAAAGAAGGGACGCTTTATCCGATCTTACATACGCTTGAGGTGGAACAGCTGGTTGAATCGTACTGGAATGAGGATGGCAGCCGCAAACGGAAATATTATCGCATCACAGCGCGTGGAAGAGGGCAGCTGGAGGAGAAGAAGCAGGAGTGGACGTTGTTTCGGACGACGGTAGACCGCGTAATCGGGGAGGGCCATGCATGAATAACAAACCTGTTCAGTATGAGTCGATTCAGGAATACTTAGTGCAGGTTTGCAGACATGTAAAAGCAAGAGATGTGCATCGTGACATCAAGGTTGAAATGCAGAACCATCTGGACGAGCTGGTGGAGGATAAGCTAAACGAAGGGTTATCAGAGGAAGAGGCGGTTCGTGCTGCTCTAGTCCAGATGGGTGATCCTGATCAGATCGGCAAGCAGCTTCATGCAGCACATAAGCCGGTTATGGAATGGGGATTAGCCGCACTTGTCGCAATAATGGTGGGTATTGGCCTGCTTGCTATGTATGCAATGGAATTCGCTTATAGTGATCAAAATATGTATAGTGGGTTTCAATTTTTTCTTAAGAAGGCAGTTTTCACAGCGATAGGTATCGTGTTCATCATTGGTATTTATTTTTTGGACTATCGAAAATGGGAAAAGTATTCATGGTACATTTATAGCGGAACAATTTTTTTGATGGTAGCCTGTATTTTTTATGCAGTCGAAGTCAATGGTTCGAAAAGCTGGCTCACAATCGGGTCTTTTACCTTTGATGTATATGGCACATCTCCTTACCTATTTATGATTGCTTTTGCAGGGACGTTGCTTGTTAAGCATAAGGAGAAGCAGGGACTATTCAGAAATTCATTTTACTTCGGAAAAATGGTGCTTTTATATGCGATAGTGCCCACCATACTGTATAGCAAGGCAAACTCTTATCTTAATTTTATTTTATATTTATTTGGACTGACCGTATTAATGCTGTTTGTTGCAAAAACGTACAAGCTGTTTATAACCATCGTGAGTTCAATCATAACTGCAGGAACGGTGTTTATTATAAAAATAAATGATCCAGTTCGCTATAAATTCATATGGGAACGATACACTGCATTTCTAAATCCTACTGCTTCCCCTGATGATAAAAACTATTATCTCCAGAAATCATTGGAATCTATTCGTTTGGGAGGGATGTGGGGACAAGGATTTGGCGTTGAGAACCGAATGTTTCGCTATATTTATAGTGAAATGGTCTTTACATATTTGATCTACAGTCTTGGTTTGGTTTTTGGTATAGCTATAGTGCTGCTAGCCTTATTGCTGATTGTTAAAGTGATTGGCATGGCAAAAACACTCAAGGATGTATATGCTAGAGGTTTGGTCGTTGGCTCATTTTCAATTATTGGTTTTCATTTCGTCTGGAACATTCTGATGTCGTTTGGGCTGCTGCCTATGAATAGCATGACGATGCCTTTCATATCGTATGGCGGTACAAATGCCATTATCGAATTAATGGTCATGGGATTGCTGCTAAGCGTCAATCGGAGAAAAAATATGATCAGCTTACTAAATCGCGAGCCATCAAGATAAAAAAAGGGCTATCCTATTGTAGAATATCTACAGTAGGATAGCCCTCTTGATTAGAAGCTGCCTGGAGCGGGTGGACGGGTAGGGTAATTTTGCTGATTGTTTTTGGAAACGCCAATGAACAGGAATAGGGCTGTAGTAAGATGCATGATCATGCCGAGAATAGGTATCCATGCTAATACAGATGTAATGATCCCCAAAATACTGCCTACGACTGGCTTATTATGCTGCGAGCAAAGAACAAGCGTTACGATATGAAGAATGAGCGTTGCAAATAATAGCGTGTATCCAGATAACATGACTAGGGTGCCACCCAGCAAGGGGATTCCTAAGATGCCTTCAATAATAGCAGTGACTAGTAAAAGCGTACCTGCAGCTTTCATTTTATTTTCCTCCTATTTCTATATTTAAATTATTCTATGGGGCAGTTTTTGTTTTCTGTTTATCTTTGTACGCAGCAAAAGCGATCCGGGTTACATGCTTTCAAGCAAAAAGGCAGCTATCCATAGGAGAGCAGCTGGTTTTCAAAGAAAACAGCCCTGCCGAACGATACGGCAAGGCTTATATCATTATACGATGCTTATTTCAGAAACTTGCCGATAATTCCACCAAGCCCACTGTTGCTGTCATGTCCTCCTTGGCTGCCGCCAAAGGTGTTGTTGAATGCGCTGCTCTGCGTTTGCGGTTGGTAACGGTTGTCATCCATACCGAATTTCACGCCGCTCTCACGTTCAAATGGCTGTATAATAACAACCTGATTAGGGTCACTGAATTCGTACATATAAGATTCCCCGGAGGTTTGGCCGATAAGCGTTTTCCAGTTGACATCGATCTTCACACTTGGGGAAGGACCTGTCCAAGCAACGATGGCATCAGGATCTACACGGCAAGGGCCTTGCAAAACCAGTGGATTGCCTTTGGTTTTTACGGCAACCTGTGCGCCCTGTCCGTTGTAAGTAAGTTTGGATGTAAACAAGCCGCGCTGGGAGAGGACACCCGTTCCAATGATGGTAACGCCATAATGACAAGTGTCCGTAAATGCGAGCAGATCTTCACTCTCAACACTTACGCTTTGCCATGGTCCGCCTTGCTCTAAATTAATGATTGTAACATGAGAGTTCTCATCCGCGAGATATACGATGCCTTGTCCTTCGACTTCCATAATCTCTAAGTTTTCTCCCGTTACTTTACGCATACCATGGTTGATCACTTGTCCGATAACATTTCCGGAATTCGTTCCTAACAACCGCTTAGAATATTTGAATTTCTTGTTATAGGCTTGATCAGCAACCATCGATCCTTTTTTGGCAAAAAACTGGCCTTGTCCTTCTGCTTTCAAAAATAATTCCCGTTCGACCTGGAATTGAAACGGCATGCGGGGTAACCTCCATATAATATATAAAATGAAATTATAGCTGTTTCATTAACAAGTAAGCTGTTACATTGCCCCGTAATGCGCACATATGCCCGCTAGATCAAGCGACAAGCCTGTTCCAACAGCATTAAATTTCCATTCATTGCCGTGGCGATATACTTCTCCAGCTAGGATGGAGATTGAAGTGGAATAGTCCTCGGATAGATCAAATCGGCAGATCTCGGCTCCGTTTGCTTGGTTCACGACACGGATATATGCATTGGAAACTTGTCCAAAGTTTTGGTTTTTGCGAATAGCTTCATCAATTGTAACGGTAAATACGATTTTTTGGATATCCAAAGCTACTCTGGATAATTGAATTTCAACCGTCTCATCGTCACCGCTGCCTTGTCCGTCACGGTTATCACCCTTATAGCGTGTTGATCCATCGGGGCTCACGAGATTGTTGTAGAAAACGATATGACTAGTGGAAGAAACCGTGTTTGTCTGATTCAGCATAAACACCTCTGCATCTAGGTCATAGCTCTGGCCTTGCAGGTTATTTGTGTCCCATCCAAGTCCGATTTTCAATAAATCAAGCCCTGCATTATTTTTGGTCAAATCCAGCTTCTGTCCTTTGGTAAGGATAAGCCCACCATTAGGACTGGCCTGAGGAGCGGGAGCTGCGCCAAAAGCGTTATTTATTGATCCGCCCTGAATACCCCCTTGTTGGATACCGCCTTGCTGAATACCGCCCTGTTGAATGCCGCCTTGGCCTCCAAGAATGTTGGATGGTCTTCCTGGCGGATTTAAATTAATTCCCATATGAACTGCCTCCTCAATGCATAATAAAAAGCTGTTTTTTCGACAATAATTTTGGTTAAAACTGTATGTTTTGTAGAACGATATGAAACTATTTGTAGTATAGCAGATTGGAATGGAAGATTATAGCGTTGTATGACGAAATTACGAGTAGAGAAAAGAGCCTCACTTCAATAGTGAGACTTCTTAAGAAGCTTTAAGAGGATCGTCTGTTTTTTTGATCATCGAGGGATGCTTATTTAGTGAAAATCTCAGCACTATAGGTTGAAATACACTTATTTATCTCATTACGTATGTAGGCATGCGAATAAGCAATCTGGTCTTCAAAACCGCGGCAATTATAGCAATAGCTGATCTGTTCAGCAGTGTTTTTATACATGCACAGAGTAATGCTTTTCTGAAGGAGCTGCTGTGTATTTGTTGTTAGATCTGTTTTCATTTTTGCAATCATAATGTCTGCTGCCCTAGTAAAAATAGAACGTAAAGTTCGCGCTTTTCTCTCAAGCTCGCGTCTATTTCGTTCAACAATAACGAGAGCTAGTGGAAGG
>NZ_JBFTPZ010000077.1:0-19300 GCF_056398745.1 Paenibacillus sp. 01T424
CTCTTGGGACATTCAAAGCAATCGGATAACATGCAGCGCTTCAGAAGTCCTATTTTATAAAGAAGGTATTTGCTACGCCAAATCAAATTTATTATCTGCACTGTTACGAAGCAAAGGGATTCCAACAGGATTTTGTTATCAACGACTTACAATTGGGGATACACCCGACACAGGATACTGCATTCATGCTCTTAATGCCGCCTATATAAACAGCATTGGAAGATGGGTTCGCTTTGATGCTCGTGGAAATAAAGCCGGCATTGCTGCAGAGTTTTCTTTAACTGAAGAAAAATTAGCTTTTCCTATACGGCAACAATATAACGAGATAGACTATTTAGAAATATATAAACAGCCTAACTCTAAAACGATTCAAGTACTTAAACAAAGTACAAACGCTATTCATATGTATTTGAATGGATTGCCTTACGTGCTTTAGATTCATTTTGAGGCACTTTTCGGCATCCAAAAGTATTGTTTAATAATTGTCGGGTGGAGCACTTAGTCTTGTATCCGGTCTAAAATATTTAATATAGTGGTGATAAAACGCCGTTTCTTCAAACCCAAGGCTTTCATATAACGTTTTCGCAAAATTACCTTTTGCAACGTCAAGGATTACCTTTTCTTCACCCCTGCTAATGATTTCATTAACAAGGTATTTCACAAAAACTCTTCCATAACCGCGTGATTGATGTTCTATGGAAATAGCAACGGTACATATTTTATTCCCTTCAATTTTTCCTATTGCTACTATAGTATTATCAACTATCATGACAAACATATTATTTTTATTTTGGGCAAACTGCTCGCGTTCCCATTCCACAGGCTTATAAAAAAACGAAGGATACAATCCTATACGCTGTCGCATATGATAGAAAGCTAATTCGCAAATTCTATCCCATTCAAAATAATCATTCTCTTCATAATTTCTAACTATGATGTTATCTGAAGGGAATGATTCACCCTTACGCTCCATAATGTAAGAGGATAAATATAATCTGTATCCATTATTGTCCAAAAGATTAATTAAATCAGTGTCACGATGAGAACACGTAAATAGGGTATGCTCTATTTTTTCATTAGGAATAAGCATTTTTTCATATTCTTGAATTAGCATTGAGCCGATATCCGCTGCTTCATGCTCTTTGTTCACATATAATATGGCCTGAGGTTTTCTGCCGAAACCATTAAATGAAAGAAACCCAATGGTTGTAGTGTTATTAAGAGCAACCAAGATATTATCTTTGTTACCTTTTTCATCATTATAAAACATATTCAATAGATGATTGTAGTTAAGCAGCATGCGTTCGATTTGAGCTTTATCTCTTTGAGGATCATATTTTTGTATAATAATTTGGTTCAATACTCACACCTCGATTCTGTTTTAGTTCAAACCATACACTTGTCAAAAACTCTTTCGAATTCCTCATTTTTAATTTAATGTCCAATTACCTCTTCAATACTTCAACAAAACTCTATTAACTCTTAAAAAAATAATCTATTTATGCTGTCATTGATTTTCTTGTCTACATTCTCTCTATCAGCACTGCCTTGATCATAGGCTTTATTTAATTCTTCAGCAATTTTCTCAGCAAAAATTTTATCCTTCATTCCTTTTATGATTTCTTTTCGGCCAGCTACAATATCCCATTTCTGTTCTATCGCATTTAGTTTAACATCATAACGCATCGAATGATCTCCTCCAAATATAGCTCTTATTATAAGATGAAATGATTAACCTTTTCTCCCAGTATACAACAAACCCAACACCTTGGCGGTATTGGGTTTATTGTATTTGTATCGCTTTCAAATTGTAGCAACCCCATCATTTCAAATAAGGATTATTTGCAATCAATTTCACCGTTCGCTCTGCCAAATGAGAAAGAGACACGACGCCGAAGCCATCTACGCCGGAACGAATTTTATCGTTTAGCGGCTTCACCCATTTCTCGGGTAGTTGGCTCGCACCTTTTTGCATACCTACGATAGAACCTGCGGTAGCCGCATTGCAATCCGTGTCAAAGCCCGAAATGATTGCTAAACCTATTGTTGCTTCCAGATCACCTTCACCATAAAGCAGAGAAGCGGCCACAATCATCGCATTTGAGATCGTATGGCACCAATGATGTGCATTGCTTTCATCATATTTATGGTGAATACGCTCAACTACTGAATCGAAGGTCACCTGCTCCTCATACCAGCGTAACACCGTCCGAATATCGTCTGCAAGCCGGCAATTTGCAGGAATTTGACCGAGACCGGCTCTGATCACATCCTGCCTGTTGTCCGTCACAGCAGCCATGGCCAGCATAGCTGCAGTCCACATCGCGCCGTAGATGCCATTTTTCACATGCGAGATCGAAGCGTCTCTCCAAGCCATTTCAGCAGCTTTCACTGGATTCCCAGGATTAATATAGCCATACAAATCAACACGAATTTGAGCGCCAATCCACTCTCTATAGACATTTCGATATGTAGCTGAGAGTGGTGGATCTAAGCGATTAACGAGATTCCGGTAAGCAATGCGTTCTGCAGTACAGGTGCGCAGCAAAGGCAACAGGTTAAGCCATGTTTCTGCTACATCGTCAGGAGAGAAGTCATAGCCGAATTTTTCTAATACAGCAAGGCTGATGATTGTATAATTCATATCATCGTCCTCGACCATATGCTTCACATTATTAATCCAGCTTACGAGCTCGTTTCCATACGACCCGCCTTCGTTAATGACGCCGTACTTCTCCGCAATTTCAGGATCAATTTCAGATGAAATATAATAATGAACTGGAAGATTGTTTGTTTCCTTTAACAAGCCTGTAATACGTTCCTTTCTCCACCCTTCGATCGGCTGCCCCAATAAGCAGCCTGCGGATCGACCGAGCCATGCACCATACATTTTATCCGCTAAATCTTCATATAGAGCAGGTTGATTCACCGGGAATTCGGCAACTGGTCGTTCCGCTACTATTTCCGTCAGGTTAGAAGGCTCAACAAACGGGAAGTCAGCTCTTAAAGGCAGCTCTCCCATTTCGTCGATATAAGCCGCAGCCATTTGTTCACGTTGCGGGTCATTCCACGGCATGGAAGCCAGCTTCTCATACGTAGCAGCCAATTCTGCGCTGATCTGTTTCCCCTCATCCATTGCCTGCTGCCTTTCAATTTCAACATGATGGCTGTATTGCAAGTAATACTGCTCGGAGGCTTTCATGAACGGCATTCACTCCTTTCAGGAACCGTATTATAGCTGCAAAATCATACCGTCAAAAGCTACTATGATATCCTCTTGATCAAAAAACTGCGTAAGATCATCGTGCAGCAGTCCTATATTGTGAGAGAAATGTGTGACCACAACCTTGCTTTCCCGGCTGAATATCCCATTGCTGCGTAACCGATTCCTAATATCAAGAACAGCTGCGATGTTGAGATGTCCGCCTGTAAACGGCAGATGGCCGTTCGTACAATCCAATATGGCGAGGTCCAATTTCGTCTGTTCCAGCCATCGCCATGTTTCTTCAGGAAGAAGCCCGGTATCGTGTCCATAAAAGATGCGCTTCCCATCCTTTTCGATTAGAAAGAGCAAACAGGTTTCATCCGGATCATGATTAGCCGGTAGCGCCGTCACCTTGGCATTTCCGGTATCGACGGTTTCGAACAGATCTATTTTTCGCAGCACCAACCGCTCCGCATCTGGTCTTCCAACAGCATCCCGGCATTTGCGAATGACAGCATCGTGGCCGTAAACGTGTAACGGCGCATCCAATCCATGAGCATAAACAGGCATCCGCAGCTCCAAATCCTCTGCACGAAGATGATCCAGATGCGTGTGCGTGATGAACAAATCCTTCACAAGACCGAGATCGATGCCGCCCGTCAAAACATGATGAAGCGTATCTGGCGGAAAATCAACCTTCAACACGCCATCAATAAGGACGGAGCTCCGTGTTCTCACATTTTTACCGCCAAGCTCTCTTGCCTTCAAGCAGTGCACACAACGACAAAACATCGCAGGAAAACCTTCCGCAGCAGCAGTGCCAAGAAAATGCACCTTCACAATATATCTCCTTCCAAATCGTTCTTAAGTTTTGGTCGTAGACAGAATCAATTAACTATCCTTTATCATTTAATGCTTTCTTAAAGGCCGGCCACTATTCGTGTTACATGATTAACTGCTTCAATAGAGCCAAACTTAGGCTCTTCTTCGCCTTCGAACTCTACGGTAAGCCACCCGTCAAAACCGGATTTCTTCAGCTCGCCGAAAATATATTTCAAATCGACAGCACCTTCTCCAGCAATTTTCCCTAAAAACAGTTCCCCCGTTAAAGCCCGAGTGACGCCGCCAGCCGTACCTTCCGGCACTGGTAGAAAGTCTTTAACATGCACATGACCAACATACCCATTCAGCTCATCAATCGCATCGCTAGAGCTTTGGCCAACGAGCAGAAAATTTCCGGTATCGAACGTGCTTCGCAGTGCATGGGAATTAATCTGTTGGATAATAGCCATAACCTGGTCGCTGCGTCCTGCAAATAACCCGTGATTTTCTAGGCAAAGTGTTACACCCTTCTGTTCGGCATAATCAGCCGCTGCACGAAGTCCATCAATTACGAATTGCATTCCCTGCTCAAACGAAATGGAGTCATTGGGCAAATCCCCTGAGAATACACGAACGACCTTTGCTCCAAAATGAACAGCCGCGTCGACAGCATCCGTTACTTCCTTTAATTGTGCTTGCCTTTGTGAATCATCTGCTACCACAAAGTTGTTGCACGCGCTGAAGCACGCAACCTGCAAACCATATTTACGAAGCGCTTCATCGATTAGTGGGATATCCTTCTCCTTTTCCTTCCAAAAACAACTGAGCAGCTCCACTCCCTTAACCCCTGTCTCGGAGGCAAATGCTAGGAAATCAACGGTATCCCATTTTCCCTCGTACCAATATTTATGCACGCTCCACATACTCAAGCTAACGTTCAAACCAATCACGCTCCTCATGGAAATTAGAAGTGCCAAATCAAACTTGATAGTCTGCTGAACGATATATCGCTTCAGTCAATTGGATAACCTTCCTAGCATATTCTCCCGATACCAATATTTCATGTTCTCCTCTGATCGCGTCAATGAAGCTTTTGTCCTGATTCGTGCTTTGAGCTGGCAGCTGAACTGGCAGAACGCCATCCTTATAGGTTGAAATTTCAATTCTGCCATTCTCGAGATAGATCACGCCTAAATCGCCGCAGAAGGAATAAAACTCCTTATAGCCCGGTACATAACCAATAATGTTCAACGCAGCAATGGCACCCTCTTCAAAGGTGATGCTCGTAAAAGAATCGATTTCCACCGGTGCACCATGGCTACTAAGCGTCGACTTCACCTCAAGCGGCGTAAGGCCTGTCGTCCATAACAGAACGTCAATAATATGGCTGCCTGAATCCATTAGCATACCGCCACCAGAAAGCGCAGCATTTTGTCGCCATGTGCCTGTTTGGCTGCGTTTCCAATCCTGATAGAGCGTTGCGTTAATCGAGCTTAGTTTGCCAATTACGCCATCTGCTATCGCTTGGCGAATAAAGATGAACTCCGGTTGGAAATGCCTTTGGTAGGAAACCTGAAGCAGCCTCGAATTTGCCTCTGCAGCATTTATTAATTGCTCAGCTTCTTGGGAGGTGCAGGTCATCGGCTTCTCAATCAATACATGACAGCCTGCGTTCAATACATCAAGTGCTTGGGCAAAATGCAAAGTATGCGGTGAGCATATAATAACGGCATCCAAGCCGCCTTCTTCGAGCATTTCTTTATGGCCTGCGTATCGTCGGGTATTGGTCAAATGGAATGTTGATAGAAACTGCAGAGCAGACTGTTCATTTGGGTCTGCCACTGCAACGATTTCCACGCCTTCCAGCGCTTGCATCTGACCAGCATGAAGCTGTGCGATACCGCCAGTACCTATAAAACCAATATGAATATTTTGCATTTAATCATCTTCACTCCCCATGAGTAATGATTGCTGCGTTCTTGCTCAATAAACTCCTAGAATGGACAATCTCGTACCATTTGGAATCACATTTGCGGGTCTATCCTTAAACAACCATCTCTCCGGCGTATCACGAATATCACTTAGTTCTAGCACAAATGAAGCTGCCGGCAGCTGTTCCCAACGAAGAATAACTCTATTTCCATCAACCGCTATACGATCCCATATCAGAGAAATAGAAGCGCCGTTATTCCAAAGCTTGTAGCAGGAATCATTCATAGCCGAGTGTTCGTCAATCCGTTTGTTGAATGAAATCACAATTTCGTTTCTGCTTCTCCGTTCAGTTAGCATGGGAAACGGCTTATGATCATACATATAACCGCCTGTATGATACTCATAAGCTGTCCAAGATGCATAGCCGAGCGCAAAAGCCGTTTGACTGAATGTCTCCAGCCATTCCCCGCTTTTAATCATTGGTTGTGCAGAACCGATATCCGCCTGAACGGCTAATGGCAGCTCGGGAAATCGCTCCTTGATCTGATCGACAAAGGGCTGGTAGCCTTTAACGTAATCAGCTGGCAGATCACCGCGCAGCCAATCGGGCCAATGTGTTTGCAAGAAATGGATATCGGGCTTAACCTTTTCAATCATCGATGGAGCATCGAGGCCTTGGTCTTCACGGAGTCGTTCAACGCTATCCTGTCCTGCATTAATCGCAAGCGACCAAGTGGCGACAACGATATCTGGCCTAACCTCACGAACGCCTCCTTCTCCATTTATCATTTCATTTATAAAGCCATTGACTGCTTCTACACGGAATTCGATCCACTTGTTGTAGGTTTGAACATCCCGAAGGTAATAGTTAGGAGCAGCTGCATTTGTAAAATCAGGCATATCTACTCCGTAACGTGCTCGGAACGCCGACTTAGCAAGCGGCCCAACATCTCCGTAAACCCCTCTCTCAATCCCGCCCCACTCTGGAAAATACGGTTCGGCAATTTCTATCCCGTCAAAAGGATACTCCGTCACAAGCTTAGCCATCGCTGATTTTTTCCACTGCACGTAGCCTTCACTAAATGGCGACAATCTCCAGAAGCCGTCATTCGGCTCCTTAAGCAGCTTCATCTGCCAAGAAGGCCATTCTTCTGGAAACCTGTCGGTAGAGAAGGTACCGTTTCCTATCACCATCGCCCACACCGGAATTCCATTTTGACGGAAGGCGAGCAGCAAGTCCTTCTGAATGACATGTTCATTTACAACAAAATAATGGACGCTTTGATACCCTGCAAGCATAATTTCTTCAACAATACTCTCTGGCGACCTTTGCTGATAATAGGGAAATGAGGGATCAATCTGGATGCTAGGACCAGAAACGGCTTGGTTGCGAAATGAGTCCTTAAACAACGTAGACAACCATTTATACCTCCTTTTTCCAATTTCACTTGTAGTGTACCACCTATTAATTGATAACGGAATATTTTTTTATTTATTTTAAATTTTTAGAATAAATCCTCCAATCGTTTCAATTTCGACTTTTCTAGTAGAACGAGACCACGCCTCATAAATGATCATCCAACAGCTGATGTGAGATCTCATAATCCAATTTTTATGACCATTTTAGTGAAAAAATCCTTTTTAAATTTTTTTTATAAAAAAATATTCCATTTACTCAGCTTGATGTATAATAGGTGTAATTCATCATTTATCCAAAAATGGAGGTCATTGTATGAGTAAAGTCGTTTACCTTCCGCTAGACGAACGTCCTTGCAATGCAAAATTTCCACAAATGATAGCTGCAATCAGCGATCTCTCGCTCGTCGCTCCGCCACTAGACTTGCTCGGAAGAAAGAAACAGCCTGCCCGCTATGAAGGGGTACATGACTGGCTCATGCAGCAAGCTGTTGATGCAGACTACTTGATACTTTCCGTTGATATGCTCGTTTACGGCGGCATTGTTCCTTCCCGTCTGCATCAATTATCGCTTCAAGCATGCATGGAACGTCTTCAACTGCTTGAGCAGCTGAAGCAGCGCAATCCCGCACTTCGCATTTATGCGTTCAATTTAATTATGAGAGCCCCAGCTTACAACAGCAGTGACGAGGAACCTGATTATTATGCGCATTATGGACACTCGATTTATCGCTATGGCTGGTTAAAAGACAAGCAGACTTCAGAGCTGCTGAACGATGATGAACAAAACGAATGGCTTCAGCTTCATAGCTCTATACCAAGCGCCATTCTAAATGACTTTCTACAGCGCAGAGAAACGAACTCACAAGTAAATGAGCATATTATTACACTCGTACAATCCGGCATCATTGATCATCTTGTTATTCCTCTGGACGATAATTCGAAATACGGCTTCAGTCCAATGGAGCAGCGCAAGCTTCTTATCTCGGTAGAGGAGTACAATCTCATGGATAATGTGCTTATCTACCCTGGTGCTGACGAAATAGGAAACATCTTATTCGCCAAAGTGTTTTGCACGATCAAAAAATATCAACCTGAGGTTTTTATTCGTTACTCCTCGACACTTGGGCCAACGATCATTCCGAAATACGAGGATCGCAGTCTGAATGAAAGCATAAAATCTCACTTAACTTCAGGAGGCGCCTTCATGGGTGATTCCTCGATGACAGCCGATTTTGTACTCATGGTACATTCTCCTCCAGTGTCTTCGCATGATGCAGCTGAATCACCAAATTTATACCGGGATCGTCACCGTTCCTACTTCTCTGAGGTACATATAGCTGAATTCGTTACGGCGATTGAAGCGATAGCTAATAAAGGGGGCATGGTCGCACTGGCGGATGTCGCTTCATGCAATGGCGCCGATAATAGTCTCTTAAAGCTGTTATCCAAGAAAAACCTAATTTCCCGCCTCTCCGCTTACGCTGGCTGGAATACGTCCGGCAATACACTCGGAACAGTGATAGCGCATGCCATCGTAGCTTCCTACTATCGCCAACAAAGCAATAACCAAGAATCAAGCACACAGATGAGCGAGCATTTCATGCTCTATCGTTTGATTGAAGATTGGGGTTATCAAACGATCGTAAGACAGGAAGTCGCTCATCACTTGCCAGAGCTCGGGGCCAACTACTTCGATGTGAGCCAAGTTAAAGAGCATGTATCTCAGCTCATCACCCAAAAGCTGCAGCGCTTCTGCAATGATTATTTAGCTGAACTCGCTGAGGGCAGGATCGACGAATTAAAAGCCGATCTCCCTTGGAATCGCATGTTTGAAGTCGATTTATCCTTATAGCACAGCGCTCGCAAGCCATCAACATCAGATATGAAAATGCTGTTCCAAGGCTTGCCCGATGGAACAGCATTTTTAATAATCCTTTAAAGCTCAGCTAAACTGAATTTCTTCACCCTTCTCTGCTGATTCGTATATGCCGCACAGCATTTTCATCACCTCAAGACCATCTTGTACTGGACTTAATGTTTCTTTTCGTCCGAGACAGCTGTCGATGAAATGGTTGATTTCATTTTGGAATCCGCTGGCGAAATCAAAGCCTAGCTGGTCAACCTGCGGCGTAATGTTCAGAATCGTATCATGTTTCTCCGCAACGATGAACAGCTCCGGCTCGATTTCGGCGCCGCCCTTGTCACCAAAAATTTTAACGGTAATCTCATCTTTTTTGGCATGCAGCGTAAAGCTTACATCAACCAAAAGTGATGCCCCGTTGTCGAAACGGATAAGCGCGTTTGCCAGATCCTCAACGGTGTTTTTGCTGGAATCATAGTCGGATGCTTTGTAAAACGATAGATTTTGGACATTTGCCCGATTCCCAAGCTGACGATAGGTATTGCCGCTGATCGACTTTACTTTCGGCTTGCCCATTAAGTACCAGCATAAATCAATGATGTGTACGCCAAGATCGATTAAAGGTCCCCCGCCCGAACGCTCCTTGTCAGAGAACCAACCGCCTGGGTTCCCTAGCCTTCGCAAACAAGTCGCCTTTGCATAATAAATGCTGCCGAGCTCACCTGCACTGATGAAACGCTGCAAAACGTCTGTATTCGATCCATATCGCCTCACGAAACCAACCTGCAAAACCTTACCGCTATTTTTCACCGCTTGCTCTACCCGCTCCGCTTCTGCAACGGTTTTGCAAAGCGGCTTCTCCACGAGCACATGCTTGCCTGCCTCTACGGCAGCAATGCTAATTTCAGCATGCGAGTTGTTCCATGTGCAAATGCTTACTGCATCGATTGCTGGATCAGCGAGCAGCTCGCGGTAGTCGGTGTACACCTTCTGCGCGCCAAATCTACTCGCTTTGTTTTGGGCCCGTTCTTCATTTAAATCACATATGGCATAAAGGTTAACTTCTGGATTGCCTGCATACGCATTCAGATGAACCTCCGAAATAGAGCCTGCCCCGATCACGCCAATATTCACTTTTTTCATCGTTTATAACGCCCCTTTATAAATTGATAGGTCAAATCATAAATGTCCCTTTTCTCCGGCTCCTCCGCATATGCTGCATCAAAGAGCAGCTTGACGTCTTGATAATAACCTTTAAATACTTCCCCGCTATAACCATACCTTGCGCCGCCTGCCAAATAATTTTCATATTTTGCGCGGAAATCGCCATTGCTTTCAAAAACCCGAGAATCGACCTCGATCTCTACGCCCATGCCGGCTTGTTTGGCCATGTTGGCTGCGATCCCGACTCTCGATTCGCCTGTCTTAGTAAAAAAGTGATTAGGCTGCATAGCTGCTGCGTCAAAGCCTAGCTCCTTCCATTTCCAATACAAGCTGGCCCTGTAATAGGGAATCCAGAAAAATTTCAGCCCCTTTGCGCGAACCTGATCTCCCGTCCAGCCAATCAGCCCTTCCTCGTAGGGAACGCTCGTATTCACAGCTTCATTCATCCAATAGAGCGCCTTCAGCTCGAGAAAGGGCAAGTCAGCATTCTCCCAGCGCTCTAGCAGTTGACCAATATACCACTCAAGCGCTTTTTGTTTATTTCGAGTCGCTTCGACTGCAGAAACAATCGTATGATCGAAGCAAAGCGAATTGCTATCATCGCTTATTGCTCCAAAGTTCTGCTGATTCGGTGCCGGATAGGGAATCATGAGCACAACCTTCATTTTATGCTCTGGGTCTGCTAATTTTAGAGCAACTTCCTCCATGGCTTCATTTAATGCCGATAGTTCACCTGATTCCGCAAAGGTCTTATCCAAGTACCATTGCCAGTCATTTTGATCGTTTGGATGCTCCTCTGATTCTTCAAATCCATTTGATGAATGAGACCACTTGGCTAGAAACAAAGCCCCGTCAAACAGCCATTCGAGCGGCTTGCCTTCAGCATCGATATAGCTGATATAGGGTATAAATTGCTCTTTCCTCCATACGCCCGCATCGTTTTCATAATGACCGTTATAAAACAACATCAGATTGTTTATTCCTGCCGTTTGTTCCCCTGAACGAAGAAAAGCTCCACTATCCGATCGCTCCATGTCGCTGCCTCCTACTCATTACTTGATGCTCGTTACAAAACGTCTCACAACCTCTTGCGGCCTTGTAATAGCGGTTCCGATTACGACAGCGTGCGCGCCAGCGTCAAAGCAGCGCAAGCAATCCTCGATCGACCATATTCTTCCTTCCGCAAAAACGGGTGTCTGACCAAGCGCAGCTAATTTCCCGATTAACTCAAAATCAGGGGTTTGTTGCTTCGGACTTTGTGGCGTATAACCCGACATCGTCGTAGAGACGACATCTACGCCAAGCTTCATAGCGGAAACGCCTTCCTCAAAAGTAGAAATATCCGCCATGATCAGTGTATTAGCGAATTTTTTGCGAATAGCAGCAATGACATGATCCAGCTTCTCGTTTCTTGGTCTCGGCATGGAAGTGCAGTCTATAGCCACGATATCAGCACCCGCTCGAATCACTTCCCCTACCTCTAGCAAGGTTGGAGTAATGTAGACATCACTATCGGGATAATGTTTTTTATATAGTCCGATAACCGGAATCTTGCATTTGCGTTTGATAGCGGCAATATCCTGCGGCGTATTGGCACGAATAGCTGATGCCCCTCCGGATTCCGCTGCCGCTGCCATCGCAGCCATAATATCGGAGCCATACAATGGCTCATGCTCAAGCGCCTGACAGGATACGATAAATCCTTTTTTTAGTCCGGCAATTAATGGTGGGATCATAGGGTCACCTGCTTATCCAAGAGCCCCTCGCTATCTACTCCTATGGCATCGTTCATTGCAGAACCCTCCAATCGTAAGTACGGTTGCCCGAATAATCGCTAGCCTACCAATCCTGTGCGCTCTACGCTCTCTACAAAGTATCTTTGCGCGAATAAATAAAGAATGAAGATCGGCAAAATGCCGAGCAGTGTTCCAGTGTTCAAATATAGAGATGTATGAGAAATACCACCAACATATTCGGGTCGAACAGCACCAGGCAGCAAATCGAGCATTCTTGCTAGAAGGGTATAATTTGGCGCAAAGAGATTTACAAAGTAGCTGTCATTCCATTGCCAGATGAACGAGAACAGCATGACCGTAGCTATCGCAGGTACAGCATTAGGCAGCATGACTCTTGCAAAGGTACCCGGAATGCCCGCTCCGTCCACATACGCGGCCTCCTCCAAATCCTTCGGCAGCGAGCGGAAAAATTGACGAAAAATATAAATATACAGACCGTTTTTCAAGCCCATCGCAAGCCCCGAAGAAATAAAGAAAGGCCAGAAGCTCTCCAGCAGATTCACGCCATCTTTTCCTGTGAACAGATGATAGAGCCCAAACACATCAAAAAAGCGATAATGCAAATACGTAGGAACCATAATCGTTTGCGGCGGCACAACGATGGTGAAGATGACGACTCCGAACAAAATGGCGCTGCCCCGGAACTTGAGCCTTGCAAAGCCATAACCAGCCAGTGCGCAGGAAGCGAGTTGAAGCAGCGACGTCCCAAGGCTAAGCAGCAGCGTGTTAGTGACGGATTCCGAATATTTTAAATAACCCATGACGATTTTGATATTATCCAGTGTAAAATGCCGCGGCAGCCATACGACGGTTGCATCGAACATATCCTGCTTGTCGCGCAACGCGATGGACAGCTTCGTAATGATCGGATACAAAATGATAAAACAAATCCCGACGATGAGTACGGAACGGATGAATATCCAAAGCCAATGCTTCGCTTTTTCGACTGGGCTATGGCGATCGTACCAGCTCGTTGCGGCCCGCACTAAGGCAGAGTCCGAGATGCGGCTTTTCACCTTCGTCTCAGCTTCCATATCTCTTCCTCCTTGTTAGTCATAGTAAAATACACGCTTCGAAATCAGATACGTTGATACGACTAGAATGATCGAGATGACTAGAAAGTAAATCCATGACATCGCCGAACTGACGCCAAAGTCCAATCGACCAAAAGCTGCGTCCTGAATCATTTGCGTCATTTTATTGTCATAGAAGGAATCGATGATGGTATACACCACATTCGTCAGAATGAGCGGCGAAATCATGGGAAACGTTATTTTCCAGAAGGCTTCATAACCTGTGGCCCCTTCCATCTTCGCCGCTTCATAAAGAGAAGGTGAGATCGACTGCAGCCCCGCTAAAAAAATGAGTATCTGGACGCCAGACGAGCTGATGATCTGGTAGATTCGATCCACCGCACTCGTCAAATACTCCACAATGTCCCGGCTAAGACCGGCTTGGAATAACAGCGGCCTAAGCTCAATGCTTCGCAGACCAGAATAGTTGCCCTCCATGTCGGTTGAAGCGGAGCCGATCATTTGAGCAAGAAAATTGCCGTTATCAAGCTTAGCTATAACCCCTGAGGCTAACACGACTGGCAGGAATATGATCGCTCTCGCAAGCATTCTCCCTCTGAATTTCTGCACCAATAATGTGGCTGTAAATAAACTGAAAAAAATAATGAGCGGTACGTTTAATGCCATCACCGTAACGGCTTCCGTTAAGGAACGAACGTACCACGCATCAACGAAAAAGATGTTGCGATAATTTTCAAGGCCGACGTATTGAAGCGAGTAGCCTTCCGAATTAAGCGTCAGCTTATGGAAGCTGAATTGAAGCGACTGGACGAATGGGATAACCATCAGCAGTACGAATCCAAGCAGCCAAGGGGTTACGAACAACACGCCGTAAATTTCCTTTTTGCGCTCCAAGCTCAGTGTTCGTCTCTTCGACATCCTTATCCCCCCTTAACGATGTAATCATGGGCTTCAATGGTCACACCATCCGTATGCACAACTGCATCGCTGTAATTTACGTATACCGTCAAGCCACTCTCATATACGGTTTTGTAAGTGCGTTCCGCCAGCTTTTCGTGCTTGATCATGCTCTGACTGCGGACCTGCCTGAGCACTGCATTCACTTCGCCATAAGCGTCGACAGCCTCATCAAACCATTGCCCATAATCATTCGAATAAAGATAACTGAATCGAGTGTCCTTAAGGACGGACGGCTCCGCATAGAACCAGCTAAAGTAGACATTTGAACCCGTTTCAAGCGAGCGCAGTACACTTTCCCGAATGTCTTGCTCATCAGCCATGTTGTATGCTTTTCCCGCATATTCGATATAACCATGCAGCACCATTTGGTTAAACGGTATCGACTCACCGGCTAGCTGATATTCATTGCTTTTTTGCGGCAGGTTTAGAATATGCGATACATACGGAAGCACATAAGCATTGCCGCCATTGACCATTATGCTTGGAGACATCTCCGAAATGGCTTCGAGCTGATCTGTAACGATTCGTTTTGCGTCCTCTCTTGTCACCTCTGCATTTCTTCGGAAATCCGAATAAAGCTCAGAGCCCAGATCCCTCAAGGAAATAGCTCCAGGATTCAGCTTCTTGAAATCAGACAGAAAACCGCTGACCGTTGAACTTAGCTTTCTTGGAGTCAACAAATAGTGTGACAACAGCTCGTTATGCCGAAAATATGCTGCGCGATCGAATTCATAAATTTTCGCATAGCGCCGAGAAATGTACTGGGCAGAGTCTTTGCTCGGGCTAAATTTCCCGGAATTCTGATAGATAAGCTGGAAGGCTGCATCCGGATAAAACCCACCTCCGGTCTTCTGCAGCTTTTCCGCTAATCGCTTCCAATCGCCTTTGCTCCCTATCACATTATCCATGTCGATATTCGAAGCTATCGTATGATTTAAGCCTTCATTAAACCAGCCCTTGTAACTCAGCCGAATATTTTGTATTTGCTTGCCATGAAGCTGATCAACGAGCTGCTCAGCTTCCTTCAAATTCGTTAAAGGCACAAGAGCCTCATAAGGAAAACCTAACATGTTTTTCTTTTTTGGGATGCTGCCAACAAGCTCCATATAAAATGGCGCATCTCCTTCTGCTTTCAGCTTTGTTAGCCCATCCGCCTTCTCCAGATAAGTGCGATAGCTTGCTGCCATGCCCGAGTAATCAGCCTCATCGTCACTTAATAAGGAATAACGAATTTTCAAATTCCCCTTGTACGTCTCCTTTGGCGTTTTGTGCATGATCTCATTATTGCTTAAACGCACCTCGTCCTTCGGCAAAATAATGAACTGGGCAGCAATCGTATTAAACTCATGCAATCGCCCGCTTATATCCGCGGAAAGCTTGGCGAGCGCTTCCCCCTGCTCAATAATGGCAAGAAAAGCAGCATCGTTCTTTTTCATTCCGAATACCGGCAACCGGTTTGGCTCAAGCGTATTAAACTTTTCATTTACATAGATCGAGCTATCTTCACCGTATATCGGGATCAGGATAGGCTGCGCTTGGATATTTCCAGTGTTGAACCTAATAAGCGTTCCTGACCCGTCAGGAAGAAAGAGGTAGCCGTCATCCTTCTGGCCCGAAGCTCCGAAATTTTCTAGAAGACTGATCGAATGAATCCGATAAGGCGGAGTATCTTCAGTGATGGTCGACGTATCCACTGAAGCGATTAGATCTCTGCCATCCAATGTGTATTCAATCGCTGCTGAAAATTTCGGTTTAACCGATTCTTCAGCTGCTCCACCGCCGTCTCCCTCACCATTATCGATAGCAAAATCCTCTTCCGTATATTCCGCCTTCTCAAAGATTGCCAATAGCTTTTTCACGACAGCTTTTGGTATTTCTCGGCGTTCGTAAATGCCCTGCTCCTCATTTAGCTTGTATCTAACCTTCAGCTGTTCTTGATCCGCTGGATCTTCCAATCGCTTCAGCAATCTTTCTTCGAACCGCTCCTTGCTTATCTTCTGCGGTATGGACTCGAGCCCTTTCTGTGGATCACCGAACTGATAGGTGACCGTCACCCCATTATCCGCTTGCTTAATTTCAAACTGATTAAATTTCACGCTGTTGTTATAGCTGTCATAATCCTTGTTCTGACCGCTCTTCGTGAGGTAAACGAAAGAGATTTGGGAGGATAATTTCCCCTTTAAATAAGGTGAAGCAAGGTTATCCTCCGAGCTGTCTGGATTCGAGCGCCATATGTTCCCGCTTTTTTTATCCACGACCGCAATTTCAGCAGTAGCTTTGCTAATATACAGCCGAAGCGCATCGTTCTCCAGCACCGGATCAAGACCTTCTATTCGAGGCTCCACTTGAGCTGATGCGTCCAGTGCACGGAGCGAAGCATCCGTTGCCGCGGCAACTTTACTAGGCGTCCCGGATGTAAGGGTACTGTTAACCGTTCCCGATGTGCAAGCCGGCAGCGACAGCATCGCAAGCAGCAGGGACAATGCCACCCATTTCCGTGTATTATGCTTTGACATGGCATTATCCCTCCCCTAGTCTAAACATCGCTTCTTTGTATACCGTAGCCGCGAAGGAAAGCATTTGCTGCGCTAAGCTGAAGAAAAGCAAGCCTAAGAAGATGATGATGCCCATCACAAGCATCGTTAGCAGCATCGTAATGACCGTTTTCCCCACCGTATACTGATGAACGGTAAGCATCCCGATAAATAACAATCCAAAAAACCACAAGAAGCCGATTGACTCCAGCAATCGATAGAACGAACCTTCCTGAATCGTAATGACATTGGATAATAAAATAAGCGGAATTTGCATCAGCACAACTGGAATAAGCGCATAGGCGGTAGCCATTACAATTTCTTTGAATTTCCCCTCGCCATCCATCAGCGTCGTCATCGACCAATTGGCGATGCACCATAGAAAAAACGGGAGCACGATAAATTTAATCTCATCAAGCACGTTTACATTCTCTGCATTGACCGTTGGATTAAAGATAAAGCCGGTAAACTGCCTTTTGAGTACGTAGAGAAGAGAGAGAATAAGCAGCAGCAGCAAAGCAAACCAGATCTTCCCTTTTCGCTCAAACTTCAGTTCCCAGAATCCATTAAACGGATGGAAGATCGTATACCAGCCCATTCCCACTACGCTAGGCTCAGCTGTTCTGCGCTTGATAAGCACTCTCGCAGCGATGAGCAGAACGACTGCTGTTATGGCTACTGCCGCAATTTTCCCGAAATGCTCCCACATGAAATCCTTGCGGTAACGTTCAAAAGCCCGTGAATAATACTGCGTGTGCATGCCCAGCTCAAAATGCTTCATCGCTTCGTAATTATGTCCCTGTCTGAGCTCCGCTTTCCCAATCCCCAAATAAGCGATTTCGAGATTGTTGTTTAATCGCAAAGCCTCGCGCCATTTCTCGACCGACTTTTCTTCCTCGCCAATATCATTATTAATAACGGCTTCCCGAATCACCTTTCCATAGCGCGTTGGCTCAAACATGACCAGCTGATTCAAGCCTTTATCCAGCACAATCATCTTATCGCCTAACATGTCAATGTCGGCTGGCGTCTTAAACGTCCCAACCTGCTCACCAAGCAGTCCGTAAATATACATCAGCTTGCCTTCTCTGTCGTACGTAAAGATTCTCCCGCGCGTGCTGTCCAAAATGCTGTAAATCCCATTTCGATCAAGCGCGACGCTTTGAATAGCTGATGTTCCGGGCCGTGTGCCTCCTGTGCGGAATCGAATATCACCTTTTGGGGGCTGGTAGCCCGTTCTCTTCAGCACATCCGTTCCAGATGGATTCAGACGCTTAACTGGTGTATCCGAGAATGCCTCGCTTGTCGTAGCATAAACAAAGCCCTCACTATCAATATCGACGTTGTTGAATTCGACAGGGATAAAGAGCACCATTTTGGAACGCTGCTCCTTCGTCATGACGCGCTTCCAGAACAAATCCGCGGCACTGTAGCGCACTTTATTGACGCCCATAAACCCTGAGAACTTGCCGCCGGAATCAAACTGCATAATGCCATTGAACACGCCTTTTCCGACAACATATAAACGACCCGCTGAATCTCCGACCAGCTTGATCGGCTCATAGACAAAGTTTCCGCCCAGCACATCGCTCTCCGGAGCGCCAATGACGCGTACCAGCTCGCCTTCCTTCGTTAGTTCAACAATGCGTTTGTTTCCTGTATCGGCAATGAACAAATGTCCATTTGAATGTACGAAGATCCCTTGCGGAGCTGAGAAGCTATCCGCTTTATTGCCATTCACAAAAGCATCAATCGTCTGAATTACGCTTGCTTGCTCATCAAGCACTACGATGCGGTTATTCCCTGTATCCGCCACATAGATCTGATTGTCAGCGGTGATGAACAAGTCCTCTGGCGATTTGAATGGTCCGGAGCTTAACTGCTCCCCGCCGATTTGCTTCACTGGCAAGTACGGCACAGGCGCTGGCTCAGGATCTCCCCACCACGAATAATTGTAGCCATCATATGGCGCAGCATAGACTGGAACGCAAATGCCAACCAGGATCAGCATTAGTGGGAAGAGCAGCAGAAATTTACATAATCGATTCAACGTAAGCCTCCCMTTTCCCATCATTCTTTCATGCCGGAGGTTGACATCGTTTGAATAACGCTGCTCTGCGATAGCACAAAGATGAGAATCGGAACGGTGAGCAGCAGCAATGTTGCTGCCATCGAAGGACCCGTTCGTGCGATGCCTCCCGCCAGAATCTGACTTAACGCGTAATCAATGGTTTTGAGCTGCTCACTGTAAATGTACATCGAGCCTGCTGCTCCGCCTGCCCCCCATAAACCTTGGAAAGAGAAAATAACTAGCGTAAGCCATGCAGGTTTGACAACAGGCATAACGACACTCCAGAAAATGCGAACTTCACTGCAACCATCAATCTGTGCAGCTTCGAGCAGCGCATCCGGTATTTGCTCCATAAACTGTTTCATAAGATACAGCCCAAGCGAGGAGCCAATTGCCGGAATAATAACCGCCCAGTGGGTATCCAGAAAACCGAGCCATGACATCGTCATGTAATTCGTAATCTGAGTAACCGTAGCTGAGAACATTAGCGATAGCACTACAA
>NZ_JBFTPZ010000078.1:0-19266 GCF_056398745.1 Paenibacillus sp. 01T424
CTTAAAACGGATATTGAAATTAGCTGACTAACAAACAGCGCCAAGACCTCAAAAATGCGACACCTTCTCCGGAATATCAGGAGAAGGTGTCGCATTTTTGCTTATCGCTTTGGGGGCTCACAAAAACCTTAAGTTCTTCAGTGGCCTCCTATAAGGGGTGCCTCCTTTTCTTAATGTTCAATACGATACTGCTGGAGCGGGAATTTGGTCATTATTTCGACAATCTTATCTCGCATTAACTCTTTACTGCGAGAAAGGATTAATGTATTATCGTAATAAAGGTTTTGACTTTATTTAGTAAGGGTGAAATGTATGAACGAGAAAATTGAAGTTAAACCACGAAAGGCTTTGGAAGTGATGAAGCCCTACTCGCCAGGTAAACCGATTTGGGAGGTTCAGAGCGAATATGGCCTGCAGCATGTAATTAAGCTGGCCTCAAATGAAAATCCATTAGGACCTTCTCCAAAAGCGATTGAAGCCATCCAAACCGCCTTGACTGATCTTCATCGTTATCCTGACAACCAGTCTCAATTATTGAAGAAAACCATTGCCGATTATTACGACCTCCATGCAGATCAAGTCATTGTTACTAACGGCGGAGATGAGCTCATCACGCTTGTAGCAGAAGCTTTTTTGGATGCGGGTGATGAAATTATTGTGCCGGGACCTACATTTAGTGAATATGAGTTTGGTGCTCAGCTGATGGGAGCTAAAACAATCGTTGTCCCGCTCAATGATGCTTTTCAATATGATGCAGAAGCTATTGTTGCTGCAGTGACTGATCGTACCAAAATTATATATCTATGTTCTCCAAATAATCCAACAGGTACTTATGTAGCTCAAAAAGATTTGAAATATATCCTCGATACAATCCCAAAACGTATCATGCTTATGCTCGATACAGCTTACAGCCACTACGTTTCGGAGGAGCTGTATTCGGATGGAATGGCATTTGTAAGAGCAGGCTACCCGCTCATCGTGCTAAAAACCTTTTCGAAAATTTACGGTCTTGCAGGTATTCGAGTAGGTTATGGGGCTGCTCCTCAGCAAATTATTCAGAGCATTCTTCAAGTGAAGGAGCCGTTTAATGTTAATGCACTTGCCCAGACAGCTGCAGCTGCAGCGATCGGTGATGAAGAGCATGTTTTAAGTTCGCAAGCACTGGTTGCCAAGGAACGTGAGCGCATGTACGCTTCATTTGACCAGCTTGGAATCAAATATACGCAAAGTATGACTAACTTTGTACTTGCTGAGCTTGGGCCAGAATCGGAGTCCATCTACATGCGTTTAATGGCTAAAGGGATTATCGTTCGCCACGGAAAAACGTGGGGCTTGCCGCTCCATGTGCGTATCTCAATAGGTATGCCCGAAGAAAATGATCAGTTTATTGCCGCATTAAGCGAAATACTTGGTTCGGTTTAATCTTTAGTAAATAATTATGCTGCGATTTTAGTAAGAGCAGCCAACGAGTGGAAATTCGTCGGCTGCTCTTTTTTTGATCGATGCGATTAACCAGTAAATTCTTGAACCCATGCACCTTGGTAATACCCTACTCCAATTTTAGTGAAACTGGATTTCAAAATATTTGCGCGGTGCCCAGGGCTGTTCATCCAATCCTTCATTACTTGATCAGGAGTAGGCTGGCCTTTAGCAATATTTTCACCAGCAGAACTGTACGTAATATTGAATTGTTTCATCATGTCGAAGGGAGAACCATAAGTTGGTGAATTATGATCAAAGTAGTTGTTGTTAATCATATCCTGTGCTTTGACCAAAGCCATTTTGGATAAAGAGCCATCCATGCTGAGTGCAGGCAACCCTGATTTTGATCGTTCAGAATTGACCAGTTGGAGCACCTGTTGTTCATATTGTCCAGAGGAAGAAGGAGCTTTCTCCGCTGGATTTTGAGTCGTTGGATTCTGAGTGGTCGGGTTTTGAGTTGTTGGATTCTGTGTCGTTGGTTGTTGAGCTGGGTTTTGACCAGGGTATTGAGACGGAAATGGATAAGGGTACTTATGAACGAGTCCATTTGCTCCATCGCCCAACAGCCAATCTGGAATGTTGTTATACTGCGAGCCCTTCATTGAAACAGTAGGATTCTTCATCATCGGTGTAGAGATTGAAGAGGCCTGGGTTGTGTGTGGCGTTGACGTAATAATAGGTGTTTTGGTTGATGTGTAGCCAAGAGCAGAGTGCTTATTGGTTGACATCCTTGGATTTGACGAACAGCCTACAGCTAAAATAAGTAAAGCTAAAATGAAAAATTTCCGCATGTACATACTCCTCAACGTTAGAATAGTGTGCTTGCTACCCGATATATAATTTCCTGACCAAGCGGTTGTTATCCCGGAGAAAAAAGGGATTTGATCTTTTTTAAAATGAAGACTTGCTTATTACAAATGCCTATGGTATATTATCAATACAAACAACAAATTTAACCTTGAATTCACTCATTGAAAAGGTTGTCATTTGTATGATGATATCTTTTTCAATGTGTGATTTTTAGTTTTTCTGGAAAAAACATGTTAATATACTTTTGGAGGTAATCAATTATGGAACAAGGTACAGTAAAATGGTTTAACGCAGAGAAAGGCTTCGGTTTTATCGAAGTAGAAGGCGGCAATGACGTATTCGTACATTTCTCCGCAATCCAAGGCGACGGTTTCAAATCACTTGACGAAGGTCAACGCGTTGAGTTCAACGTAACTCAAGGCAACCGTGGACCACAAGCAGAAAACGTTGTAAAACTATAGTATTAAATCAAAACCCCTTAACTTCGGTTAAGGGGTTTTTTTTATACATTAATCAAGTTATAAATTTTCGGAGTGGGAGCAGGACTACCACTCTGTTTTTGTTTTTGGTAAGGTAGAGGTATGTAGACGAAGGGAGAATCCAAGGAGGCAGCCAATCTATTCAAGCCTTAGCCAGAATGATTGGGCCAATCATTGGAGGTCAAATCTATGTATCATTTGGTCATGCCGCACCCGCTTTTATGGGTATGATCCTTATAGCAGTGGCCATACCAGTAATGTATTTGCACCAGCAAACACAAAAAAACCAACTCGAGTGAATAAACGCTCGAATTGGTTTTACAGTGGAAATATTAGCGAAGATTTGGAATGTTTACTTCTGGATTAACGTCTGCTTCATAATCGATGCCATCTGTCTCGAAACCGAAAAGCTGGAAAAATTCACGACGATAACCTTCAAGATCAGAAAGATCATAAACATTTTCTGTAGAGAGCTTAGCCCAAACATCGGCAACCTCAGCTTGGATTTCTGGTCTCATCTCCCAATCATCAACGCGGATAAGGCCTTTTTCATCAACCAGCGTTTCACCTTTACCGTATAGACGTTCTGAGAATAAACGATACATTTGCTCAATGCAGCCCTCATGAATGCCTTTTTCTTTCATCACTTTATAAAGGGCGGAAATATAAAGCGGCACAACTGGAATCGCGGAGCTTGATTGCGTTACGAGCGCTTTGTTAACGGAAACGAATGCGCGACCGCCATTTGTGCTGAGCTGTTCATTAAGGCGGTGAGCCGTAGCTTCCAGATCATTTTTAGCAGCGCCAATTGTACCTTCACGATAAACTGCATGTGTAATTTCAGGTCCAATGTAAGAGTAAGCAACTGTAGTTGCGCCTTCAGCAAGCGCTCCAGCTTTCTCAAGCTCGTCAATCCACATCTGCCAGTCCTCGCCGCCCATAACAGCAATCGTTTGACGAAGCTCGTCTTCTGTTGCCGGCTCGATTGTAGCTTGCGTTACATCGCCGTTATGGAAGTTAACGGTTTTGTTCGAATACGTGCCGCCAAGCGGCTTGATAACGGAAGAGAACGTTTCGCCTGTTTTTGGATGCGTACGGCGCGGGGAAGCAACGCTGTAGACAACAAGATCAATTTTACCTAGTTCCGTACGGATCAAGTCGATTGTTTTTGCTTTAATTTCATCAGAGAAAGCATCTCCAACGATGCTGAAAGATTTGCGTCCAGCAGCTGCAGCAGCTTCCTCGAAAGCAGCGGAATTGTACCAGCCAGCGGATGCTGTGCGTGCGCCTTCAGCAGCTTTGTCAAAATAAACGCCAATTGTATTAGCGCCAGCAGCGAAAGAAGAAACGATACGTGAAGCAAGACCATAACCTGTTGAAGCTCCAATGACGAGCACGTTGCGCGGGCCTTCAATGCTTGGTTGAGCGTTTACGTAATCGATTTGACGCTGTACTTGTTGTGCGCAGCCCTCAGGATGTGCTGTCGTACAAATAAAGCCACGAGTTTTTGGTTGAATAATCATATTAGAATATTCCTTTCCATAATGGAATTTGTTTGTATGCGTTATGTAACGGGACAACTCTCTCCCATTTTACCGATTTTTATGGAAGAAGGGAAGTTCTCCATTCGTGACAAAAGCATTTATTTGCACAATTTCTTATTTTTTCTCAAATAAATAAGCGCCAAGAAAGCATCTCTGCATTCTTGGCGCTTATTTATGTAGAAATTAACGACGTCCTGACAGCTGCTGTTCAGCCATTTGAACGAGCCGGCGTGTAATTAATCCGCCGATAGAGCCCATATCGCGAGTGGTCATATTGCCATAATATCCGTCTTGCGGAAGTTGAATGCCAAGCTCTTGGGCCACTTCATATTTAAGCTGCTCTAGAGCTGCACGGGCTTGCGGTATAAGAAGTTGATTCGTACGATTTGCCATCTTTTCTCAGCCTCCTTCTTGAACCTATTATGTGGATACGAGTGAGAGTTTATTCATATCTTTCACCTAAATTTACCTCCTATTTTTGAAGTGAAATCATGCTAAAATGGTTAAACGGAAAGGGGGCGCCGTAATGTTTGTGGAACCCATGTTATTAACGGAATATGAAAAACCTTTTGATGATGATGATTTTATATTTGAACCCCTATTGGATGGACACCGCCTACAGCTCTCCTTTATAGGAAGCAAGGCTGCTTTATATACTCGGCATTTCAATGAAGTTACGCGGCAGTATCCCGAATTACATAATGTACCGCTGAGGGAGCCTGCGGATGTTCTGTTAGATGGCGAGGTAACCTATGTAAACCCATTTACAGGAGCGATTGAGTTCGAGTCACTGCAGGAACGCTACAGGCTGAAGAAGGAGCCGAGTATCCGTGAAGCCAAAAGGATGAAGCCGGTCCAGTTTTTTGTATTTGATATTCTTTATTACAACGGGCTTGATTTAAGGCAGAAACCGCTGCTTGAGCGAAAGCGGCTGCTGGAATATATTTTGGAGGATAATGCCTATTTCAAAAAGATGCTGTACGTGGAGCGAGAGGGTGCAGCTATTTTTGATCTTGTAAGAAGATCGGATTTGGAGGGCATTGCCTGCAAGCGCAAGGATAGCATCTACGCTGAGGGTCGTCAGGAGAGCTGGCTAAAGGTGATAAATGATAATTATAAATCGTTATCGATGGCTTCAAATCAGAAAAAAACCTCAATTGCTGAGTAAAGGTATTATTAATATTTTTATTAATAACAACGAATATGCGTAAATGATTTTATAGTGAGTGAGATGAATGCTGTCGGCAAAAGCTGATGGCATTTTTTTTGCGTTTATTTCTAAAACGAAGGAATGGAATACTGCCGTACTAGAAGGGGAGTGGGAGTGGAACTAACTTATATCTTTTATATATTTTCTATTGACGATTTACAGCGTTTGTCGTTACAATGTAAACGTTAACAAAATTAGTAATCGATTAGTTTAATTGTTATTCGTTGGTTAAAGGTTATGCAGGAATAGGGAATGTGAGGTGAATGGGAGCATATCGTTCGATTTACTGATGTTGCCATCATGATGAATGAAACATGATTTTCAATCGAAAGGGGAGTTATGCGATGCTCAAATATTTTAGCAAACGGATTGCATTGGTTCTTGTTTGTTTATTACTTGTACCTGCACCATTAATTGTGGCTGCTGAAGGTAATACAGTACCCGTTCAGAGTACCTTGGATCGTGCAAACCAAAGCAAAATCAAATCCGATGTGAAAGGCCACTGGGCGGAAAAGGATTTTACAGCCTGGTACGAGAAACAGCTTATCCAGGGTTATGGAGATGGGAATTTTAAGCCAGATCAAGCGATTAGTCGAGTGGAATTTATGACTCTGATGAATCGGGTGTTTCGTTTTGTTGATGAGGAAGAGATTGTTTTCTCTGATGTATCTGCATCGAGTTCTTTTTACAGTGAAATGAAGAAGGCGGATGCGGCAGGATATATTTCCGGTTACAGCGACGGAACGATCCGTCCGGGCGATTCCATTTCACGTCAAGAGGCTGCCGTTATCTTAGTTAGAGTATTTCGATTGAGTAGTGCGGCCAAAAATGAAAGCGCTCTTACGGATCTAGGCTCATTGCCTTCATGGAGTAAGGAAGCCGTGAACGCGCTCGTTATGGAAGGATACGCAACAGGGTATAAAGATCAAACATTTAAACCAAATAACAAGATTACAAGAGCTGAGGCGCTGCGGCTAATAAACAATATTTCTGGAGAGATATTGAATCAAGCGGGCACATATGCGGATGTTACAAGCAAAAACATAATCATTAATACAGCGAATATTACGTTAAAAAATACAACTATTGAAGGAAATTTATATTTAACCGAAGGCATCGCCGAAGGGGATGTCATACTCGACAATGTCAAAGTAAAAGGAGTAGTGAAGGTATTTGGAGGAGGCCAAAACAGCATTAAAATAAAGGATTCGGATATCGCGCAAATTTTTGTTGATAAAAAGAATGGCAAGCTGCGAATGGTAACCCAAGGAACAACAACCGTTGGTCAAGTATTCACCATTTCAGGCGTTAAGCTTGAAGAGGCAGCCGATTTAACAGGTGATGGCTTCAAAAATGTATTGATTGAGAAGGATACAGCAGCGGATGCAACCATTGAGCTGGACGGAAACTTCGATATGGTTGAGATTTCTGCATTATCTTTACCTGCTATTAAATTACTGAAAGGCATCATAAGTAAAATGATAGTGGAGCAAAAAGCAGCCTTGCATGTGAATGAGGCCGCGGAAATTAAAGAGATTATCATTCTGTTTGACGGTAAGCTCAAAGTTACAGGCAAAGGCAAAGTGACAAGCAATAGTGAGAATGAGGCTAAGCTTGAGCGAGAGGCAGCAACGATTTCTGCTGCTGGTGGTAATGGTGGTGGAAATGAAACACCTGTGCCAACAACAACTCCTGCGCCAACAACAACTCCTACTTCGACACCGACGCCGACGCCAACTTTTGAAAATGTATCGGTTCACGATCCATCCGTTATTAAAGTTGACGAAACGTATTACGTATTTGGCTCGCATTTGGCGGCTGCCAAATCGAATGATCTCATGAGCTGGTCGTTAATTGATTCAGGCGTGACGGAAACGAATAAACTGTTCAAGAGTGCTGAAAGCAATGTGAAAAAGGAATTGGCTGAGGCGCTCGGCTGGGCAGAAACGGATACGCTATGGGCTGCTGATGTCATTCAGCTTGCAGATGGCAAGTTTTACATGTATTACAATGCATGCAAAGGAGATCAACCGCTCTCAGCACTCGGGGTTGCAGTTGCGGATAATATCGAAGGGCCATATGTGAATAAAGGCATCTTCCTGAAATCAGGCAAAGGAATAAGCGCTGAAGGTACGGCTTATGACGGTACAAAACATCCGAATGCTGTTGATCCCGATACGTTTTTTGATAAGGATGGCCGATTATGGATGGTTTATGGCTCATACTCAGGCGGAATTTTTATTTTAGAGATGAATGCCGAAACCGGTTTTCCATTAGAAAATCAAGGTTATGGCAAACGATTGATGGGTCAAAATCACAGCCGTATTGAAGCGCCTTACATCCAATATCATCCGAATAGCGGCTACTATTATTTATTTGTGACATTTGGAGGATTAGATTCGGTTGGCGGCTACAATATGAGAATATCT
Organism: Paenibacillus sp. 01T424; assembly: GCF_056398745.1. Classification (NCBI taxonomy): domain Bacteria; kingdom Bacillati; phylum Bacillota; class Bacilli; order Caryophanales; family Paenibacillaceae; genus Paenibacillus; species Paenibacillus sp. 01T424. Next base: position 7,955 of record NZ_JBFTPZ010000078.1, read on the forward strand.
CGTTCCTTAAAGCCGGATGGACCTTATGTGGATTATGAAGGTCAGGATATGATTCAGGCYCACGGTCCAGAGGGTTCATTCTTTAAAGATGCGGCAATTGAACCGTATGGCGTGAAGAGCTTTGGTAATTTTATTTTCAGCAACTTAAATGGACAAGCGAACTTCCCTACCTATGGTTATGTATCTGCAGGCCATAACTCGACTTACTACGATGAATCAAATGGTAAGCTGTTCAACATCTTTCACAGTCGGTTCCCTTACCGCGGGGAAGGCCATGAGGTTCGTGTGCATCAGATGTTTATGAACGAAGATGGCTGGCCAGTGGTCGCTCCACATCGTTACACGGGTGAGACGATTGGCAAAATTTCCGAAAGCGATGTCGTTGGCGCTTATCATTATATTAACCACGGCAAAGAGATTACGAAGGAGATTAAACCTTCTGTTTACATTAAGCTGGAGCAGGACGGCAAAATTACAGGGGCTGTGACCGGAACTTGGGAACTAGATGGCGACTATTATGCGAACCTGAAAGTTGATGAGCTTGTAAATGACGTTCCTGTTCAGACGACATACAAAGGGATATTCATTCGCCAATGGGACCCTACTTCGAATGTATACATCTTGGCTTTTAGCGCTTTGTCAGGCAAAGGCGCTGCTGTTTGGGGAAGTCAATTGGCAGCGTTAACTGATCAAGAACTCGCTGCGAATGCAGTTAATAGGTTAACGCTAGGCGATACAAGCCGCATATATAATGATGTCAGCCTTCCTGTGAAAGCTGCAAACCATTGGCCGATTACATGGGAGTCTTCGAATGTATCAGTCGTAACGGCAAGTGGGGCTGTAACAAGGCCTAGCGCAGGTTCCGGCGATGCAGCGGTGCAATTAACAGCAACGATAACGTTAGGCAGCGCAACCGCATCCAAAACGTTCACACTTATAGTTCAACAGCATAATGAAAGTCCGCTAGCCGATGGATTAGTTGCTCAGTACAATTTTGAGAATAATCTTGAAGAGATGACGGGCATAATGGCGGCAGGAACGATCACGGGCGACCGAATTGATCGTACAGGCGGAGAAATTTCGTTTGTAGATGGAACGACGGGCAAAGGAAAGGCAGCTAGCTTTAACGGCGCGTCAGGTGTTCTTTTGCCGGAGGGCTTAATTTCAACAAATGAATATACCGTATCGATGTGGCTGAACCCTGCCGAGGCAGCAAACATTGCTCCAGCTTTCTTCGGTGCACAAACGCCGCAAAGCTGGATCAGCTTTATGCCAAGAGGGCATGATTTTGCGAAAAATAATACGATGCTGTGGTCAGGTGAAGCTTGGTATGATGCATCTACAGGTATCCAAATCAAGCTGAATGAGTGGACACATATTGCATTTACAGTGAAAAACGGCGAGACACAAATATTCATCAACGGGATTAAGAAATATTCCGGTACAGGAATGCCAAATGTGTTTACAGACAAGCACGGTTTGTTTGCACTAGGGGTCAATTATTGGGACACCCCTTATAAAGGTCTCATCGATGAGGTTCGTATTTACGATGTGGCTTTACATGCAGAGAAAATAGGGTGGTTGGCTTTTGGAGAGCCGGATGCCTCTGTTCTAGTTGCACAAATTCAGCTTGATGCTGCGGAGAAGTCGCTAGCGATTGGCACAACTTATTTGCCTGAAGTCAATGTTTTACCAGTGAATGCAGCTAATAAGTCGATTACTTGGTCTTCAGCCGATTCCAGCATCGCTATCGTGAATGCAGCTACAGGGCAAGTAACAGCAGTTGCACTCGGAACAACTACAATAACTGCAACAGCTGATGATGCCGGACATAAAACAGCCACCTATATTGTACATGTAACGGATGGTGAAAATGCTTATTATGCTTTTGACTCGAATCTAATGGATTCATTAGGGCGTGTATCTGCGGGTACGATTACAGGCAACAGAGTAGATAATACGGGAGGCAGCATTACGTTTGGTACAGGCATCTTGGGGTCAGCGGCTGTATTAGACGGCGCTTCAGGCATTCGTCTGCCAGACGGAATAATTGAAAGCCATGTTTATTCGGTTTCCATGTGGCTTAATCCAGCGGAGGCGACCAACTTTGCGACAGCATTTTTTGGATCAAGAACGAATGAAAGCTGGATCAGCTTCGTGCCAAGAGGCCCAGTCAACAGCGACACGATGCTTTGGTCTGGCACTGCTTGGTATGATGCGAGTACAGGGCTGAAAATCAACATTGGAGAATGGACGCATATTGCATTTACCGTTAATAACGGCATAGCCAAGGTATATATTAATGGCATGGAAAAGTTTACAGGCTCCGGCTTCCCTAATGTGTTTACTAATAATAGCGGTGTGTTTGGCGTGGGGGTAAACTATTGGGATACTCCGTTTAAAGGCGCAGTAGATGAGTTGAAAATTTATAGTAAAGCGCTGACGGCAGAGCAAATAGCTGCTGAATGTGCACTCGGCAGCCGTTAAAAAATAATGAAATAGACATGCAGACCTAATGAAGGTACTGCATGTCTATTTTTTATTCATTTCATCCATAATAGAAAGAATATAATTTTATTGTTTCATATCCCGTATATATGGTTAAGAATGTTATAGAAGCTAGCGATTGATTCACGATAAACAGAAAAAAAGCTGCTATCGCAAAGGGCGATAACAGCCAAGTTCTATATTATAAAATTAATTTGTGACGCGTCTTGCTGTAACATAACTTTTGGACCAGTAGCTGGAGGTCATGTCCGACACGGTAACACCAGTGCTTGTAGCGCTGTGGATAATTTTGTTGTTGCCTGCATAAATAGCGACATGGCTGATTGTCTTGCCATTCGTTTTAAAGAAAACAAGATCGCCCATGCTGAGTGAACCCTTAGGAACCTTCTCGCCAACCGTAGCTTGTGCTACAGATGTGCGTGGAAGTGAAACATCAAGTCCTTTGAACAAAAATTGAGTAAAAGATGAACAGTCAAAAGCGTATGTAACGCCTGCCGGTGCACCGAATTTATATGGAGTGCCGATAAATTCTTTTCCTGTAGAAACAAGATTAAGTGTTTCAGGTGTAGCTGCATGTGCCTTTGGAGCAAAAGTTCCGATTGTGAATGCCGATATGACGATAGCGCTGCAAATGCCTGCTTTGGCAATCGATTTCAGTAGGTGTAATTTTCTCATGCTGTCAGGTTGTCCCTCCGCGTTTCGTTTTATGTATTATGACTATAACACATCCGCAAAAGGGCTATTTTCACTCATGAGAACAAAAGGGCAGGTATAATAAGGATTATGAGCGATTATGAGAATTAAATGAAAAAATATTAATAATCCGCGTATTCCCGCGAATTAAGGCATATTTATGCCTCTTGCGCTTACTAGAAGCGTGTACCATTGTTCTCTCGTCATAAGTTCCGATTGCTTCACCGCATCCTTGCAGGCTGCTATCCGCTTAGGATTAACAGTGCCGATTACAGGCTGAATACGAGCGGGATGCTTCATTAACCAAGCCAGTACGATGGCTTCCGGTGTCGTTTCATTTTCATCAGCTATTTGTTGTACGAGAGCAGCTGTTTTCAATTCTGACTCCGTTGCGTTCTCGGATACTCTTCCAGAAAATTTCCCCTGTGCGAGTGGCCCCCATGCTTGAATTTGTATATTTTCCATTTGCATCAATTCCATAAGACCTTCAGCAAAGTTGTCTTTTAAACCTGCCTTTTGGTTGACATGCACACCTTGATCGATGAAATCATGACGAAGCAGACTCATCTCCAGCTGATTTACGACAATAGGATCAGGCAGCGAGCGCTGCAGGAAACGAATTTGTCCCGGGCTCATATTGGATACGCCAAAGTTGCGAACCTTGCCGGATAATTTCAGCTTCGTAAAAGCTTCTGCAATTTCATCCGGCTCCATAAGCGGATCAGGACGATGAAGCAGCAAAACATCTAAGTATTCTGTGCCAAGCCTCTCCAATATGCCATCAACAGACGATAATATATGCTCTTGCGAGAAATTGAAGCGACCAGGTAAAATGCCATCCGAGAGCTGAATGCCTACTTTGGATTGAATGACGAGCTGCTCGCGAAGCTTGGGCTGCTGTTTAAGAATTTGACCGAATACGGATTCTGCTTTGCCTCTTGTATAAATGTCCGCATGATCATACATTGTAATGCCGATTGATAGCGCGGCTTCTATCGCTTCCTCTGCTTGCTTGATATGATCAGGGGTAATCGGGTCTGCAAGATCCCAGCTTCCGCCAAAACCCATACAGCCTAACACGAGACGGCTGTCGGATATTCCACGACGCTCTAATGGCATCATTTTCATTCGTAATCAACCTCCAAAATTTATATTCACTCTGTGACGATTTCTATTATACCTTTCTATTTCTGTACATATAAGCACTGAAAAAAAGTTCACTAACTAACCTTAGGGCGTATAGGACATGAAAGCATCGCCGTTTCATATGATAGATTGCAAGCGCTTCATATAGATGCTACATTACTAGTATTACAGATCATTAGAGTAAGTTGATAAAAAAAGCATATCTATTAATAGGAGGAATAACGTTTGGCACTCATTACTTGCAACTTTTTTTCTGAGGCACTAGGCCTCAGTACATCGATGACCGTTATTTTGCCGCAGCAGACGACATCGCAAATTGGTATGAATAATCGCAGCAGTCAGAAGCTTCATAAAACGTTATATTTACTGCATGGCTTGTCTGATGATGATACCATTTGGATGCGCAGAACTTCTATCGAACGTTATGTAGCCGAGCAGGGTTTTGCGGTTGTCATGCCGAATGTGCATCAAAGCTTTTATACGGATATGGCATATGGCAATAAATATTGGACGTTTCTAACCGAAGAGCTTCCGGCCGTTGCTCGTTCTTTCTTCCCTCTATCTGATGCCCGTGAAGATAATTTTGTCGCTGGCTTATCGATGGGCGGTTATGGAGCATTCAAATGGGCATTAAGGCATCCGGATCGTTTTGCCGCAGCTGGCAGCTTATCCGGTGCGCTGGATATGGCGGATATGGTGAAACGGAGCGAAATGACTGATCTGAAGCGTCTGTTTCATCTCATATATGGTGATAAAGAAATTAAAGGCACGGATGATGATTTGCTGCATCTTGTAGCGGGGAGTGCCAAGCTGGATTCGGCGGCTAAGCCTCTGCTCTATCAGTGCTGTGGTACGGAGGATTTTCTATACAATGATAATATCGCCTTCCGTAATGCGAGCGAGCAGGCGAATTATCCTTTAACTTATGTTGAAGGTCCAGGCAATCATGAATGGAGCTATTGGGACACGCATATCCAGCAGTTCTTAGAATGGCTGCCAAAACAAAACGAATAAGAAGGAAGCTATCATGCCGAGAGGCTGGTAGCTTTTTTTTATTCGAAGGGTTGCAAAATGTATCCGCTACCATTATGATTTGGTTAGGATTAATGTATGAGTATATGGATGAATAAATGTATTAATCCAACTATTTATCAAAGTCTATTTATTCTATTATATTGAAGCGAGGTCGATTTATTTGGCAAACCGTATAACCATTAACGCTGATTTGGCTGCAGGTACGATTAATCGCAATATTTATGGACATTTCTCTGAGCATTTGGGACGTTGTATTTATGAAGGGATATGGGTAGGCGAGGATTCTCCTATTCCGAACACAAACGGGATTCGCAATGATGTAGTCGCAGCGCTTAAGCAGCTGAAAATTCCAGTTCTTCGTTGGCCGGGCGGCTGCTTCGCGGACGAATATCATTGGAAGGATGGCATTGGACCGCGCGAGTCGCGCAAGCGGATGATCAACACCCACTGGGGCGGTGTTGTTGAGAACAATCATTTTGGCACGCATGAGTTTTTGATGCTGTGTGAAATGCTGGAATGCGAGCCTTATATCTCAGGCAACGTGGGCAGCGGCACCGTTCAGGAAATGTCGGAGTGGGTAGAGTACATGACRTTTGACGGCGTATCGCCAATGGCAGAATTGCGTACAGAAAACGGCAGGGAAAAGCCGTGGAACGTGAAATATTTTGGCGTCGGCAACGAGAACTGGGGCTGCGGCGGCAACATGCGTCCTGAATATTATGCAGATCTGTATCGCAGATATCAAACCTATGTGCGCAATTATGGCGATAACAAAATCCATAAGATCGCTTGCGGTCCAAACGTAGATGATTACCRCTGGATGGACGTTGTCATGCGGGAAGCACATGGGATGATGGATGCGATATCGCTGCATTATTACACCATTCCAGGGGAGTTTTGGACACAAAAAGGTCCAGCAACAGGTTTCTCCGAGGATGAATGGTACGGTACATTGAAGAAAACATTTTATATGGACGAGCTGATTACACGTCATTCGGCTATTATGGATCGTTATGATCCGAAGAAGCGAGTTGGCCTTATTGTTGATGAATGGGGTACGTGGTACGATGTGGAGCCGGGTACAAATCCAGGGTTCCTGTATCAGCAAAACACGATTCGTGATGCGCTGGTTGCTGGAATTACGCTTCATATCTTCCACGATCATTGTGACCGGGTACAAATGGCTAACATTGCTCAGGTGATCAATGTGCTGCAATCGGTCATTTTGACTGAGGGAGAGAAAATGGTGCTGACGCCAACGTATCACGTTTTTGATATGTATAAGGTGCATCAGGATGCAACGCTTCTTACCACGTCAATTGACAGTCAGGATTATGCGCACAATGACCAGAAGATTCCGCAAGTATCCGTATCTGCTTCAAAGGACGCGAGTGGCCGCATCCATGTAAGCTTGTGTAATTTGGACAATCAGTCCGGAGCGGATGTGGAGATTGATCTTCGCGGCCTAGCAGGTGCAGGGCTTAAGGTTTCGGGTACAGAGCTTTCAGCTTCCGCTAAGGACGCGCACAACACGTTTGAAAATCCGGAAGCTGTTGCGCCAACCGCATTTCAAGCTTTCACTGTTAATGGGTCAAAAATTAGCGCGAAGCTCTCGCCAATGTCGGTAACGGTGCTAGAGCTGATCTCGGAATAGGGATACCACCAGCAATGAGCAGCAAAAATGCGTGCAAAGGCTGTCGTGATGATTACCTTGTCACTGATGAGCAGATCGATCGGATTTTGGCGGCGCCGATGTTCCAGTCCGAAATTAGCGTGCCGGATGATGTGTACGAGCAGCGCTTAAAGCAATGTAGAAACTGCCCGAAGTTTCAATATGGTACGACATGTATCGTATGCGGGTGTTTCGTACGTATTGCCGCCAAATATAAAGAACGTGCTTGTCCGAATCCTGGGGATAGCCGCTGGTCGAAATATGCATGAAAATATATGAATAAGGATCTTAGAGCTGCTCTCTGTCTATATAGAGAGCAGCTCTATTTATTTTTAAAAAGGAACGGCGGAAATTCATAACTTTTAACCTGATATTGCAAATACATTCCAAATTCATCTTTGTACAATAAAACTATCGATTGGATTGCTAAATGGTTATGCACATCTCTCATTACTATTCTATGTAGATGAAAGGGACGATTTCATTGAAGAAATGTAAGCGTTTTATGACGGCTGGTTTGATCGTTTTATTGCTTGCTATGGCACTCCCAAGCTTTGCGTTTGCAGCGGATACGCCGGTGTTCGCACTTACCCAGGAGAAATCGGATAAAGATATTAAAATCGTCGTTACTGCGGATAAGCTAACCGATATGTACGCTTATGAGGTAAAGCTGTCATTTGATGCAAAGAAGCTTCGTTTTAAAAGTGCCAGCAGCAGCATTGCAGGATTCTCGATATCGCCGATCGTCGAAGGCAATCAAATTGTGTTTGCTGCGACGAAGATAGGGAACAAAGCAGGCGAGAATGGTAAAAGCGTATTATCCAGCTTTCTATTCGAGCCAATAGGAAATGGAGATACCGAGGTAAAGCTCACGGATGCGAAGCTTGTAAAAAGCACCCTCGATTCCAGTAATCTGAAGCCTAATGTGAAGCTTACCGCTAACCTTGGAAATTCAGCGGCGTCATTCAAAGATATTACGGGACACTGGGCAATCGCATCCATTGAGCGGGCTGTTCAGCTAGGTTTTGTTAATGGTTATACGGACGGAACCTTTAAACCAAATGCACAGGTTACCCGAGCGGAATTTGCAGCGATGCTCGTCCGAGCACTAGATTTGAAGGCTGATCTTGCAGCAGATATATCGTTTAAAGATGCAGGCAGCATACCAAGCTGGGCTTCCGCTTTCGTTGGAACTGCAGTAAAAGCTGGCATTATAACAGGGTACGAGGACAATACATTCCGCCCTAGCAAGCCAATTAATCGCGCGGAGATTGCGGTAATGGTCGTTAGAGCGCTCGAATGGAAGGTTGATCAGGCGAAAAAATCGTCGTTTGCAGATCGGAGCCAAATTCCAGCTTGGGCGGAGCCTTCTGTAGCGATGGCTGCTGAAGCGGGCATCATCAAAGGCAGAGGCGAAAATAAGTTTGCACCAAGCGCTAATGCGACTCGGGCTGAAGCCGTTACTCTCTTGCTTGCTTTGATTGACTCAAAGCAATGAAAAAAACGATTCTAGTGATTTCCGTTTTTTTGTCAGCTACGGTATTGGGTTTGTTTTTCATATTAAATTCGGATCAAACGAGCGGCAATGCAGGCGATAAGCTGGATGCATCCGCGCTGGAGAGCGTATTAAGCGTGAATCAGGAAGCTGCTTTGCACCGCAAAGCGACTTCAGGAGTGAAGGCGCCTGCCTTTACGCTCAAGGATCTGAACGGAACAACCCACACCGTAGCGGGTGCAGAAGATAAACCGATTGTATTGCAGTTTTGGGCGAGTTGGTGCGAGGCATGCAGTGTTGAAGCTCCCACCTTAAAGAAGCTGCATGAGAAATACGAAGATAAGGTCGATTTCTATGGCGTGAATCTATCATCAGAAGAAAAACAAGCAAGCGCAATTGAAACGTTCATCGAGGAAAATGAATGGCGGTTTACGAATTTACTGGATGCCAATAAACGTGCCTCTTACTTATACGAGCTGCATGCGCTGCCAACAACATTTATTATCGATACGGACGGCACGGTACTGGATACGTTTCATTTGATAGATCCGATGGAGTTTGAGAGCAAGCTGGAAATGTTAACGGAGGGGAGGTGAGCTTGCATCATCTGCTAGCAGCTGAATTGAAACGCAAGCTTAGCATGAGCTTGCGATTGCAAGAACTATGATTGAGGAGTGAAGCTGGATGCGGTTCAGTGCCAGGCTGAAATCAATGATTGTTTTACCGCTCATTTTTTCAATGTATGTAAGCATTTTTTTGCCAGCAGTTCATGTAGAAGCTGCGACTGGAGCAGAGCCGGTTTTTTTCGAGGATCATTTCAATCGTTCCATAATTAATGAAAATTGGACGGTCATCGATGGAATTTGGTCAACGGCAAATGGCAAAATGACCGGAGAAAGCGGATCGGGATCTAAAGCTTTGGTTAAGCAAACCGAAATACAAGATGGCACCATTGAGGCAGATATAAGCCTTGCCAGTCGAAACGGTGATGCGGGATTGCTTTTCCGAACGGTTAGCGCAGCGCCAGGGGCGGACAATGTGAAAGGTTATTACGCAGGCATTTCCGCGCAAGGAACGGGCAGCGTATTTCTAGGCCGTATGGACAACAAATGGACTGAGTTGAAGCGGACTTCGATAGCGATTAATCCTAATGTAGTTTATCACTTTAAAGTTAGCGTTGCCGGATCGCAAATTAAGTTTTATGTCGATGATAAGCTGGTATTGGAACAATCGGATACGACCTATACGAAAGGTCAGGTCGGCGTAAGGCTTTACCAATCCCAGCCGACCTATGACAATCTCAAACTTTCAAATGATAAGGGGGAGCTCGCATTTACGGATTCATTTGATGCCCCAGCGGATGGGCTCACATTGCCGAGTTGGCATGCTGCTCAAGGCGAGTGGAAATTGCAATCGGGCGGGATAACCGTAAACGCCGGCGCAAATCAGGCTTTGCTCGTAAAAGATACGGTGTTCACCGATTTTACAGTGGAGACCGATATTAAGCTGCCGCTAGCTGCGGGTACGGCAGGACTTTTGTTTCGAACTAAGCTAAGCGGTGAGGGAAAGGTGCCCCAAGGTTATTTTGCAGGACTGCGAAATGATGGAAACTTGGTTCTTCGCCGGCTAACGGATAAGTGGACCGATCTTAAAGTCGTTAAGGCGCTGGATACGGTCACTGCGAACAAGTTTTATCAATTGAAGGTTGTAACCTATGGGAATGGCATCAAAATATATGTGGACGATATGCATAATTCCATTCTGGAATACACCGATGACAGTGAACAAAAGTTTACCTCAGGCGGCATTGGGGTATGGGCGGATGAGTCTGAGCCGCTATTTGACAATTTTATTGCAACAGACTATGCCGTACCGGCGGAGTCGTTCCAAGAGCTGGTCAAAAATAAAGATCCGCTTGTACAAACACCGTTTGTGCCGCTTCCGCTTGGATCGGTCAAAGCTGATGGTTGGCTGCTTAAGCAATTAGAGCTAATGAAGGATGGTGCAACCGGCTACGCAGAGGATTTATACGGAGAGCTCAGCACAAATTCGGAGTGGCTGGGTGGAACAGCGCCAGAATCGAACTGGGAACGCCCTATCTATTATGTGAAGGGATTGGTCGCGCTCGCTTATACGCTTGACGATCCGGAGCTGATTGCAAAATCGCAAAAATGGGTCAATTGGATGTTGAATAGCCAGCGTGATGACGGCTTCTTCGGTCCTGCCAGCGACAATGATTGGTGGCCGCGCATGGTTGCTATTTATGTGCTCAAGGATTATTACGAGGCGACAAATGATAAGCGAGCGATCTCCTTTCTTACGAATTATTTTCATTACCAGCTGAACAATCTAGACCAGCGTCCGCTTAAGGATTGGGRACAAATCCGCAGCGGCGACAATATGAATGTCGTGCTCTGGCTGTACAACCGTACAGGAGATGAGTTTCTGCTGCAGCTCGCTGAGAAGCTGCATAAGCAAGGCGGTGATGAGACTGATATTTTTACGAACGACCATTTTTTAACAGCCGCTAAGATTAATCCTGATAACTTTTACTCGCAGCATACAGTCAACGTCAATCAATCGATTAAAACCCCCTCTATTTATTATCAACTATCGAACAATGAAGCAGATAAGCTTGCATTTCAAGCAGGCGTAGAGCATCTGAATCAATCACACAATCAAATTACCGGCATGAATTCAGGAACAGAGATGCTCGCAGGGTTAGCTTCAACGCAAGGGGTTGAGCTTTGTGCCATTGTGGAG
>NZ_JBFTPZ010000079.1:0-19061 GCF_056398745.1 Paenibacillus sp. 01T424
CCAGTATGTAAGACCCCTTGAAGACGACGAGGTTGATAGGTTCGGGGTGGAAGCACAGCAATGTGTGTAGCTGACGAATACTAATCGGTCGAGGGCTTATCCTAAACACGTTTACTGTGACCCATACATCCAGTAGACAGCAGCATAAAAGGCTTCAGCAAGCCTAATCTTTCGTATCCAGTTTTCAGGGCGCAATTTGATTACCTGATTATAAACAATTGATCTTACATAAGATTTATGTTTATGCTTAGGGCCTTTAGCTCAGCTGGTTAGAGCGCACCCCTGATAAGGGTGAGGTCGGTGGTTCGAGTCCACTAAGGCCCACCATATTTTCCCTGATAGCTCAGTTGGTAGAGCACTCGACTGTTAATCGAGTTGTCACAGGTTCGAGTCCTGTTCGGGGAGCCAAGTTTGGAGAGATACCCAAGTGGCTCAAGGGGACCCTCTGCTAAGGGGTTAGACTGCGTAAGTGGTGCGAGGGTTCGAATCCCTCTCTCTCCGTTCCAATTTTTCTAGGCCCGTTGGTCAAGTGGTTAAGACACCTCCCTTTCACGGAGGTAACAGGGGTTCGAGTCCCCTACGGGTCACCATATTTTTTCTTTCAAAATGACGCGGGGTGGAGCAGCCCGGTAGCTCGTCGGGCTCATAACCCGAAGGCCGCAGGTTCAAATCCTGCCCCCGCAACCAAAACACCTTTAAATGGTGAAAAAAATCCATATGCCGTTGTAGCTCAACTGGTAGAGCAACTGACTTGTAATCAGTAGGTTGGGGGTTCAAGTCCTCTCGACGGCACCATTTTTTCTTTAGATGCTCCTTGGTTGTTGCCAGGCAAGCATCAAAACTACCTGCAAAGGTAGACATAACCGTTACGCCGTTGTAGCTCAACTGGTAGAGCAACTGACTTGTAATCAGTAGGTTGGGGGTTCAAGTCCTCTCGACGGCACCATTTTTCTTAAGATGCCTCTTGGTTATGCCAAGCAAGCATCAAAAACCACCAGCATTGGTGGACATAATCGATGTGCCGTTGTAGCTCAACTGGTAGAGCAACTGACTTGTAATCAGTAGGTTGGGGGTTCAAGTCCTCTCGACGGCACCATCTTTTCTCGGGACGTAGCTCAGCTTGGTAGAGCACCTGGTTTGGGACCAGGGGGTCGCATGTTCAAATCGTGTCGTCCCGACCATCTTTTAACAGAATGATTGACAACATAAACCGCTATTCTCAAAGTCTACAGGACTTATGGGAATAGCGGTTTTTTTATGTGTTTATGGGGAAATATAAACGCAATATGCGGATGAAGTGCAATCACTTCATTGAATAAGGAGGCTTTACTGTTGAAGCAAAGGGTTAGAGTCGCTGTCATGCTTATTGCGATCTTATGGGGCTTAATAAGTCCAGCAGCTGCATATGGGCAGCCAGGAGTATTCCACTTCGGGTTTAAGAAAAGCGTGGAGGGGCGTCTGCCTTCGATCGATGAGGAGGGCTTTAAAGAAATCGTAACGAAGCACGGGGCTTTGTTCCTAGGGGATACAACGCAAAAGGAGCTATATCTTACTTTCGATAACGGCTACGAGAATGGCTATACACCGCGTATCCTTGATGTATTAAAAGATAAACAAGTACCAGCGGTCTTTTTTGTAACGGGACATTATGTCAAAGATCAGCCGGAACTTTTAAAGCGGATGGTGCTGGAGGGGCATATTGTAGGCAACCATTCTTGGAGTCACCCGGATATGTCGACCCTCTCAGAATCAAGCATCAAAACGGAGCTCGATAAGGTCAAGGAGCATGTAGAAACGCTGACCGGCCAGAAGGAAATGAAGTATCTGAGGCCACCAAGAGGCATATTCAGCGAACGGATGCTTGCCGCTAGCAAACAATTCGGCTATACGAATGTATTTTGGTCAGTGGCGTACAAGGACTGGGATGTGAATGCGCAAAGAGGATCACAATATGCGTATAACGAGGTTGTTAAGCAGCTCCATCCCGGAGCGATCATCCTGCTGCATTCCGTTTCCAAAGACAATACTGAGGCGCTCGGCAGAATTATAGACGAGGCTCGCCGGCAAGGATATCTGTTCAAAAGCTTAGATCAGATGGGCATTGATTTAAATATCTAGTAAAGTACGTCCAAAAGCCTTAACCTCATTACAGGGGTTGAGGTTTTTTGTTATTCCGAACCATTTTATATTGCAAACGCAATGTTAAAATCTTTAGAATTCTGCCCTCATCCCTTACTTTGCCGCATGTTTAGCTATTTTAACTTCCATTATAATAAAGAAGAGTGTGCCTAAGCCCACTTAGGCGATGAGAGGTGAATGATGATGTTCAGCAAAAAAAATTGGGGAGCGTTTGTTAAAAAATTATATTATTCTCTTTCGCTCAAGCACAGAATATGGCTGACCTTCGTTGTTTTAATCATGTTTGGCCTTACAGCAACAGGAGGTATTGCCTACTGGATCGCTTCGAAGGAAATACAGAGGAATGCGCTCAAAACGAGTCAGGATACGGTCAACCAATCTGCTCAAATCGTAAATGAACGGCTTAAGAACATTGGTATTGCCGTTCGTGCGCTTATGTTCAGCGACCCGTTCAAGCAGGTGATGACCGATGCACAAAACAATGACCGAGACCACTATTACAATACATGGACCTCACTTCAAGGTGTTTTCTCGCAGGTGAAATTCAATGACTCGATGATTGACAGCATTTTGATTGCTTCGCCGATCGGCGATTATTATCATACGTCCAATGTCCGGGACACGGCAAACTCATTTTATAATTCGGATTTGTATACGCATTTCAAGGAAATAAAGCGGGGCTTTTGGACGAAAGGGCATAAGGATGCCTTCTTTATGGATAAACAAGATGTGATTTCCCTTGTTGTGGAGGGAGTCAATGAGCTGGGCGAGAAGCGATCGGATGTTTATGTGGTCATTAATGTGAAGCAAGATGATTTGTATGAGCTGTTCATGGAAAATCTGTCGACAGCAGAGAAACAGTATTATTTTGTAGATTCAGAGGGCGAAGATGTGAATTTAGATAATCGATCGAGTCAGGAGAACCAGTTGACAAAGCACTCGGCGTTCACGAAGCAGTTGACCGCAGAAATGATGGGCTCGTTTTTTTATAAGGACAGGAAAAAGGAATATCTGGTGAACTACGCAAGGCTGGAAGTAAAGGATGATTGGATGATTGTTGGTATCCAGTCGAAGAGCGACCTGCTAGCGAAACTGAACGGCATCAAGAAAGCAACGATCTACGTCATACTTGGGTTGATGGTGCTGTCATTATTCATAGCGAACAACATGATCTATTTATTGTTAAAACCATTGTTCAGTCTCCAAAGGCTGATGAAACGGGTGGAAGAAAATGATTTGAATGTGCGTTTCGAAAGCGAATACAAGGATGAGGTATCCCAGGTGGGGTTTCGCTTTAATCGGATGTTGGACGAAATCAAGCAGCTGATTGAAGATGTCAAGGTACGGGAGAGTGAGAAGCGAAAGGCCGAGATCAAGGCGCTTTCCGCACAGATGGACCCTCATTTTTTTTACAATACGCTGAATACGATCTATTGCAAATCAGTGCTTGGCGAGAACAAGGACGTTAATGAGATGATTCTGGCTTTATCCCAAATGTTTCAGCTTAGCCTCAGCGGGGGGAGAGACTTGATTACGCTGGAGGATGAGCTTGATCATGTGCGCCAATATTTAGCCATTCAGCAGATTTCTTACGAGGAGCTGTTCGTTTGCCATATCGAGGTGCATCCGGAGCTGCTTGCCTGCGGAATTCCAAAAGTCGTCATTCAGCCACTTGTAGAAAATAGCATTTTGCATGGTTTTCAAGATCGTGAATCAGGTGGTGAAATTTATATTAATGCGCAATTGGATGAGGACTGGCTGCATTTGACGGTAGAGGATAATGGGACGGGGCTCATTCCCGAGCAGCTCATGGCTTCGATTATTCATCCAACGACGATGGATGAGGGATATGCTCTCCGCAATATTTATCATCGGCTCCAGCTGTACTACGGCGACCAGCAGCGCATGATCATAAGCAATAATGATAGTGGCGGAGCCCGGATTGAAATTTGGATTCCGAAGCAGACGGAAGGGATGGGGTAACATGAGTCAACCGGTCAAATTGTGCATTGTAGACGATATTCGAAGTGTAGTAGATATGCTGAAGCACAAAATCCCTTGGGCGGAGCATGGGATCGAGGTGGTCGGCAGCGCCACGAATGGCGAGGAGGGGCTTGCGGTTATTAAGCAAACGTCGCCGGACATAATTTTGACCGATATTCGAATGCCGAAGATGGACGGGCTAGAAATGACACGAAGTATTGTGGAAATGCTGCCTCATAGCAAAATTATTATTTTGAGCGCTTACACCGATTTTGAATATGCGAAAAAAGCGATCCAGTACGGGGCGCTTGATTATGTGAAAAAGCCTTTTTCAATCGAGGATATTATCAAAGTTGTATTAAAGGCGAAAGAAGCATCGGAGCAAGACAAACGGGAACGTTCGCATGTCATTGGGCTGGAGAAGAAGATTAAGGAAAGCCTGCCTGCGCTGCGGCAGGAGTATATGTCACTGCTTGTCCATCATCAGACCGAGGAGGCGGATATTTCACAGTGGTGGGGATTTCTAGATCTGCCGCCTTTGCAGGCTCCGCTTGCGGTCATGGTAATTCAAATTGACCAGTTTACTGACAAATATGGCGGCTTGGTTGTGAAAGAGCTGGAGCTGGCGCGTTTCTCCCTGCAAAATATCGTCGAGGAGACGATCAAGGAGCATACATCGGCGGTTATCTTCCGGGAGGCGCTTAACCGCTACGTCTGCATTATGCAGGGGCAGCCCGGGGATCATTTGATGCGGATTGCTGATTCCTGCTGCGAAAATATCGCCAGCTACACGAAGTTTACTATTTCCATCGGCATCGGGATGGAGGCGGGGAGTGTGCGTGAGCTCCCGAAGAGTTATCAGCAAGCGCTCAGCGCCTTGTCTTATCATTTCTATACCGGGGGAAATGGCGCATTTAGCTCCCAGCAAGAAGCGCAGGACAGCGCCGCTGGATGGATTTATACGACAGAGAGTGAAAATGAATTTTTATTCGGTTTTCGCTCGGGCAATAAGGAGAAGACATTAGAGTGGCTTGCTTCCATTTTTGATGAAATGCAAAGCTCCTCCGTGCTCCCCGAGCCTAGCGATGTCGAGCATCTCTTTCACGGCCTATCCCTTAGAATGCTCAGGGTGCTGCTGGAGAAGTTCCCACGCAGCAACCTGAAGGAGTTTGAGTCGAAGGTGCAGGAGGCGAGACGGGGAAGCCGTTCGTCGCTGCAGGATTATAGGCAATGGTTGACTGAGCTTTGCGAAATCGGATGCAGGCTGATCGATAAGGAGAGGGCAAGCGAATCACAAAAAATTATATATAGATCGATCGATTATATTAAAACACATTTGCAGCTTGACCTAACTTTGGAGCATTGCGCAAGGCAGGCGAATTTAAGCTGGGGCTATTATTCCAATCTATTCAAGAAAGTGTCGGGAACGACCTTCCAGCAATTCGTCACGCAGGTCAAAATCGAACGGGCGAAATCGATGCTAATCGAGGACTTTCAAGTGCAGGAAATCGCGCAGGAGCTTGGCTATGAACACAGGCGCTATTTCAGCGAGGTATTCAAAAAGCAGACCGGCCTTACGCCGACCGAGTTTAAGGAAATCTCCTTAGGCAGGTCACCGAAGCCGTAGAAGCAAGGTTTTGATAATCATGAAATATCTGCCCTTATTCGCAAGGTAGCCACATTACCTATGTGGGTCTGATCTCTTATAGTTAAGAAGCAAGCAAACGGTTTCACCTACAAAGGGAGGATCACCAATGTACAAAAAACTCGGAACGATCGTGCTGAGCTCATTTCTTGCCTTATCTCTGGCAGCCTGCGGAAGCACAAACAACAATTCGCCAGGGGAGGAGAGCGGAGCTTCCAACAAGCCTGCGGAATCGGACGGCGCAACAACACCAGCGAAAAGCGGCAAAAAAACAAAAATCGTGTATTGGACCGGAGATCGCCACGATATGGACTATATCAAGGAGGTTGTTCAAAGCTTTAATGACACGAATACGGACAACATCGAGGTGGAAATGGTCGTCAAGACGGATGATTACGATCAGGCAATCGACTTGGCGTTTGCTTCCGGACAAGGGCCTGATGTGTTCAGAGTGAAGGAGAATACGATCAAGACTTATGTAACTAAGGGTTATCTTGCACCGATTGATGCGATGCTGACAGACAAGATGAAGGAGCAGTTCCCGGTCATTCAGGACTTTAACCAAATTGATGGCAAAATGTACAGCCTGCCGAACTATGGCTCGACATTAAGGCTAGTGTACAACAAGGACCTGTTTGCCAAAGCAGGCATTGCCGCTCCTCCAACAAACCTTGCGGAAATGGTCGACGCAGCCAAGAAAATAACGGCTGTCGGCAAGGCAGAGGGTGCTTACGGCTTCGCGCAAAACTTCAAAAATGCGGATAGCGCGTTTGGCCGCTCTGCACGTGTCATTGCTGAAGTGAGCGGTTACGGCGGCTTCGGATATGATTTTAAAACCGGAAAATACGACTTTGCAGGCTTCAAAGACATTATTCAATCCTTCAAACAAATGTATGACGACGGAAGCACGCTGCCGGGTATGGAGTCGCTTGATATCGATCCGCTGCGCGCGCAGTTTGCGGAAGGCAAGCTAGGCATGTACCTTTCCTTCTCTTCCGAGCCGGGTGTATACAAAAACCAATTCCCAGCGAAAATCGATTGGGCTGCGGCACCTGTGCCAACAATTGATGGAACAGTCAAAGGTGCAAGCTCGTTCCTTGGCGGCCAATGGCTGGCGCTAAGCAGCTTCTCCAAAAACCAAGAAGCGGCGTGGAAGTTCATGGAATATATGTACGGCGATGAAATTTTGAAAACGTATCATGAAAAAGGCTTTGGCATCTCGATGGTACCTTCAATTTCGGCAGTTGCCGCGAAACCGGACATCAATGGCATTGATGGTTTCCTGCCAAGCGACAACGATGCTACATGGCCATTAAGTCCGGCTGTTACGATTGAGGGCATTAAGTACAATGATGCATTCTTTAAATATATGCTGGGCGGCGGGGATCTGGATGCGATCATTCAGGATCTGAACACAAGGTACAATGCGGCGCTTGATAAAGCGATTGCTAGCGGCGATGTGACCACGGCAGCAAAACCAGATTTTGATCCAACGAAGCTGGGTGCGAAATAACGGCTTAACTATAGGAACAGCAATGCGGGGTGGAGTGCAGACTCCACCCTTTGCTTTCCCCTAAGACAGAGTGTACGGGAGTGGAAACGATGAACAAAGCGCGTCAAATGAGTTTTTCTTATCTTTTTTTATTTCCAAGCCTGCTGCTAACGGTTGTACTAGGCATCTATCCGCTAGGCTGGGCTATCCGGTATATGTTTTTTGATTATAAAGGCTACGGCGAAGCTAGATTTACCGGCTTGTACAACTTCCGCAGGCTGCTTGCTGATAGCCAGTACTGGGACTCCGTAGTGAATACGTTCATTTATGCGGGCGGCAAGCTGATTGTGACAATACCGCTATGCCTGCTGCTAGCCGTTATTTTGAACCAGAAGCTTAAAGGCCGCAATGTACTTCGTGCGATCTATTTTATGCCAACGGTCATCAGCTCCGCGGTTATGGCTGTCGTGTTCTTTATTATTTTTAATTCGTATAACGGGGTGTTGAATCAGTATTTGCTTAAGTTCCATATTATCTCCGAGCGGATTGACTGGCTTGGACCCAAAAACGCAATGATGACTACGATTATTATTGCCATCTGGGGCGCTGTGGGCAACTATATGCTGTTGTTCTTGGCCGGACTCCAGAATATTCCAAATGATGTGTATGAGAGTGCTTCACTAGACGGTGCAAACAAAAGACAGCAGTTTTGGTATTTGACGATTCCGATGCTTGGACCTGTTCTGCAAATCGTCATTATGCTGGCAATTATCAACTCGCTTAAAGGTTATGAAACGATTATGGTACTGACCGAGGGCGGCCCGATTGGAAAAACTGAAGTTATGTATTTATACGTATATAAGCTATTTTTCCCTACGCCTTCCTCCGGTGCGGTCGTTGACCAGCAGTTCGGCTACGGAAGCGCAGTCGGCTTCACTACAGCCGTAATTGTAGGCATCATTACGCTTGTCTACCATCTGCTGTCTAATCGCATGAATAAAATGCAATGAGGGAGGATGCTATGAAGACGGAAGTTATACCCCATGTTCAAACGATCCAGAAACGAAAACCGCTTCGCACAGGGAAATTAGGCGGGCAGCTGCTGCTCTGGATTTTCTTGCTTGCAACGGCGCTCCTGATCTTGTTTCCCATAATCGTAACGTTGTTTGGTTCATTTATGTCGAATGCAGAGATCGCTACGGGCGGCAACATTTTGCCATCGGTGTGGCATTTTGAAAATTATGCGGAGGCGTGGGTGCAAGCGAACTTTTCCCGCTTTACTTGGAACAGTCTCATGCTTAGCGGCATGACAACGATCGGTACGCTTATCGTCGCTTCGATGGCTGCTTATGTTGTAGAACGGATGAATTTTCCGGGCAAAGCTTTGTTCGTGGCGATACAAGCATCGACGATGTTTATCTCGATAGGTGCGGTCGTCATTCGCCCCCAATACGAGCTGATGATCAAGCTGCATTTGCATACCTCTTTATGGGGCGTTATTTTGATATTAATCAGCGGGCACGCTTATATTTTTTTCATCCTGCTTAGTTTCCTGAAAGGAATATCCAGAGAGCTGGATGAAGCGGCACGGATTGACGGCTGTTCTAATGCAGGCATCTTTTGGAAAATTATTTTACCGCTCCTTAGACCGGGTCTCGGAGTGGGAGCGTTGTTCACGTTCTGCGGGGCGTGGAACGAGTATTTGAGGCCGCTCGTCTTTACGATGAATACGCCCGAGCTGCAAACATTAACGGTGGGACTCTCCTACCTACGCTATGGAGCGTCGGCGGCGGTTCAGACGCATTATATGCTGGCCGGGGCTTGCTTGTCGATTTTACCGCTGCTTATCGTCTACATGCTCGCGAACAAATCGTTTATGCAGATGACGGCAGGATCACTGAAAGGGTAGGGAAAGAGGCATGCGTTATGAATGATAAACGGCTGGTGAAAATGAGAACAAACGCATGTCTACCGCAGTTTGAGGCGGCTATGCGGCTGCTGCGACAGGAAGCGGAAGAGGCATCACGCATCTCGTATACGATAGGTCCGGTGGAATATGGAGAATGGATGCATCAGTATTACTGCCATCATGACGGGGCGAAGCTCTCCTTTGATTGGGGGCAGCCGCACACGCATGTCTGTCCGGTATGCGGCACAGTATGGTCTGGCGAACCCTTTGACTCTGCATGGACATCTTTTGTGCATGCGAATATAGGCCGCGCGGTTTATCATATGGCGATGCTTCACGCTATAGAGCCGGATGAAGCGCTGCTCCATCAAACGAAGCAGTTTCTTCTGT
Organism: Paenibacillus sp. 01T424; assembly: GCF_056398745.1. Classification (NCBI taxonomy): domain Bacteria; kingdom Bacillati; phylum Bacillota; class Bacilli; order Caryophanales; family Paenibacillaceae; genus Paenibacillus; species Paenibacillus sp. 01T424. Next base: position 9,559 of record NZ_JBFTPZ010000079.1, read on the forward strand.
CTTATGCAGACAATTACGAAGGGTATAAGATTCACGGGAGCATCCCGTACAACGGTCCGGGTAAGTTGTTTGCACAGACACTTGACGAGGCGCACTGGATTATTGATTTGTCCGTAGGCTTTCAATTCATTCGGGCTTCGTTGTCTGAAGAGGAAGAGGCGCATATCCGTTATGGCTTGCTGGAGCCTTGCGTACATTTTTTAATCGCGCACAAAGAGGAGCAAATCCATAACCATGCGGTGCTGATTACTTCCGCGATCGCGTCCATTGGCATTTTGCTGAACGATGAGGGGATTATTCATGCCGGACTCTCAGGAGAGTATGGGCTGCATGACCAAATGAAGCGGGGCCGCTTTGCTGACGGACTGTGGTATGAGGGGAATGTTCAGTATCATTTTTATGCGTTCAAGTCGCTGCTGAACTACGCGCTTATGGCGGAAGGAACGCCTTGGGATATTTGGCAAGAGTCTGGCCTCCAATCGATGTTTGATTATCCGGTTCACTGGATAGTGCCAAATGGCTATATGCCTTCTTTCAATGATGCAGGAAGCGCGGGCGGCATTCATACTTATGCGCCTTATTATGAAATAGCGCTGGATATTTTTGGTGATGAGCTCTATCGTTCGCTGCTGAATACGGCCTATGGCACGCAGTGGGCGGAAAAGGCATTTACAGGTGTGAAGACAGTGGAGCGAGACTCTATTCTGGCGTTACTGTTTGGCTGTGAGCTTGCACCTGTGGACGCTTCTGAAGGTGAACAGCTGTGGAAGGCATCACACCGTTCAGTATCCATGCCCGTGAGTGGGATAACGAAGCTGGTCAATGCGAAGCGCTGGCAGGCGTTCATTAAGCACAGCAAGTTCGGCGGCGAGCATGACCATATGGACCGGCTCGGCTTGTCCGTCGTATGCGGGGAAGTGCCGCTGCTCGTTGATCCGGGCACGACCGCTTACGGCGTGCCTGCACATTATGGGTGGTTTAAGCATACCTTCTCGCATAATACGGTGTGCCTGAATGGCGTTGACCAGCCTCCCGCGGATGGGCGGGTTATTCGTTTTGAGCAGCACCCATGGGGAACATGGACAGAAACGATGGTAGATTGGAAAGCGGAAGCGTATGAGATGAAGGACCGGATTATTTTGCCCCCGGAGCTTAGTCCATGGGATCTCTTGGCTTACGAAGGTGCCTCTATTAGAAGAATAAATGTGCTGACTGAGCATTATTTGCTTGATATGGTCAAGGTAGATGTAAGCGAGCCGCGGGAAATCAGCTGGATGAATCATTTTAGCGGGATTCTTGAAGAGGAAGAGGATAAGGTCTGGCAATCGACAGATGTATGCTTAAGCAGGCTTGATCAGCAATGGTTTAAGCACAAAAGTAGGTTTATGGCTGGTGGAGTTTCGGAAGGAACGCTAACTTTTCGCTATAAAATGGAGAATGGGAGCTTGAGGCAGCATCTGTGGAGTTCTCAGCCTGTGGAGATCTATTCGGCTTTGACGCCGGATAACCCGCCGGATCGGGACCGGACCTCACTTATTATGCAGGTGAAAACCAGCCAAACGATCGTTTTTGCGCAAGTGCTATTTTATGATTCGGAGCAAGAGCCGTTGTCCGAAGGAGCAAAGCTGGTGGGGAACGTTGAATCAGTAGATTATGCTGATACAATAGAGTCTATAGAAACAGTAGAGTCTATAGAAACAATAGGGAAAACGGAAACGTTTGTGAATACGGAAACTTTGCAGATTACTGAAATGTCGGATCAGAGCTACCGAATGACAATCACAGCAGATGGGGTCAGGGATGAGTACTCGCTGATGTGGGACGATGGCGGAGCATGGCTAGACAAATGCTAAAGGAGGAACTCGGATGAGCAATATCGGAGTATGGGAAAATGCGGAGCCTGGCGTTACACGTAAAATTTTGCAACCGGGAAAAACGCTGATGCTGATGGAGGTTCATTTTGAGCCTGATGCGGTTGGTTATGAGCATGCTCACCCGCATGAGCAGCTGAGCTATTGCTTGAGGGGCGCCATTGAATTTACAATTGACGGCGAGAAGCAAGTGATCCGGCAGGGAGAGTCCATCGTTATACCAAGCGGGGCGAGGCACGGAGTAACCGCATTGGAAGCCTCGGCGCTGCTCGATTCCTTCACGCCGCTGCGCGATGATTTGATTAAGTAAGGGTGAGTATACGGTTATAGAGAGAAGAGCGATTCCATGGCTGAGCGAGCATGGGTGCTCTTCTTTTTTTGCAGGATGGTTGTTGCCGCCTTGTAGAGGGTATATTCTTTGTAATAGGGCTGCAATCATTAGAAACTTTGAAAACGTGGTAATATAGAGTAGGATATCCATACAAATAGAAAATGCCGCCTAGTCAAATAGAGCTTGAGCATAGGGTAAGGGGTTTACATATGAGTAAAATGACATTGCTGCGCGAGCCGAAACAGCGGAAACTGTTGTTTAGCGCGGGGCTTAGCTGGCTTTTTGATGCGATGGAGGTCGGAATGATCTCCTTTATCGTAGCTGCTTTGGCAGTAGAATGGCAGCTTGGTTCACAACAAGTTGGGTTACTGATGGCAATTAATTCGATCGGTATGGCAGTTGGAGCCGCTGTATCCGGTTTGATGGCCGATCGATACGGACGCAGGGCGATCCTGCTCTGGACACTGCTGATCTTCTCCATTGCGAGCGGTCTGTCCGCTCTGGCAACGAGCTTTATCGTCTTATGCGCGCTGCGTTTCATAGCCGGATTTGGGCTTGGCGGGGAGCTGCCAGTTGCGTCGACGCTTGTATCGGAATCTGTGCCTGCCAAGGAGCGGGGCCGGGCAGTCGTCCTATTGGAGAGCTTCTGGGCGATCGGCTGGATTGCTGCGGCTTTGATTGCCTACTTCATCATTCCTGATTACGGATGGAGGATGGCGTTTGCGCTCGGTGCTGTTCCTGCACTTTTTGCCCTATATTTGAGAAGAGCCATTAAAGACTCGCCCAGCTTCAATGCGCAGCAGAGCCGCAAGCTGAGTCTGAGCGATAGAATGAAATCCATATGGTCCTTGCGCTACCGAAAAACGACAGTAACATTGTGGATCTTATGGTTTACAGTCGTATTTTCCTATTACGGCATGTTCCTGTGGCTGCCTTCCGTCATGGTGCTCAAGGGCTTTGATTTGGTGAAAAGCTTTCAATATGTTCTGATTATGACACTCGCCCAGCTGCCGGGTTATTTCACTGCTGCTTATTTTATCGAGAAGTTTGGGCGAAAATTTGTGCTAGTGGTTTATTTGCTGCTAACCGCGGGCAGCGCCCTTTGGTTCGGCAGCGCAGAAACAGAAGGGGTACTACTGGCTGCGGGCATTTGTCTCTCATTCTTTAACCTTGGAGCGTGGGGAGGGATGTACGCCTATACGCCGGAGCTGTATCCAGCCGCAGTTCGTGGAACTGGCGTCGGCTTTGCCGCCTCATTCGGCCGTGTCGGGGGTATTATTGGTCCTTATCTTGTTGGTATGCTAGTTGCTAAACAAGTCGCGATACCGTCTATTTTTATGATCTTTTTTGTAACGATTGTCATAGGCGCGCTAACGGTTTTATTCTTTGGCAAAGAAACGAAAGGGATCGATCCGGATAAAGAGGGCTCTGATTCTGCTCTTACAAGTTGAAGGGATGTTTATTCAAAATGCGAAAAAGCCGTCCAGAATGGGTTGAACCCATCGGGACGGCTTTTTTCTGTGTTTTTATTACGCACCGGTCACTTGCTTGGAGAAAAAGGTTTTAAGCGCTTTGTACACTTCGCCTTTTTCCTTAATTACCGAATACATAAACTTTTTGTGGTTGATGTGTTTGTAGGCGGACATCAGAGTACTGCTTCGATTGTATTGATTGACCTCTCCGTATCCGAACATATTGCTTCTCTCCATCAGCTGACCGATTAGCTTCACACAGCGTTCGTTATCTGAAGTTAGGTTGTCGCCATCAGAGAAGTGGAACGGGTATATATTCCAATTGGGAGTCGGATACCGGCTATCGATGATGTCGATCGCTTTCTGATAAGCGGACGAACAGATGGTGCCGCCGCTTTCCCCACGATTGAAAAATTCCTCCTCAGTAACTTCCTTTGCTTCCGTATGATGCGCGATAAACACAATTTCCACATGCTCATATTTGCGCCTTAAGAAGCGTGTCATCCAGAAGAAAAAGCTGCGCGCGCAATATTTCTCGAACGAGCCCATGCTTCCCGATGTGTCCATGAGGGCAAGAATGACCGCGTTGGATTGGGGTTTGATGACTTCATTCCATGTTTTGTAACGAAGATCGTCAGGTGAAATGCCGCCAATGCCGGATTTGCCCGCATTGGCGTTGCGGCGCAGATTTTCGATTAATGTTCGCTTCTTGTCGATATTGGACATAATGCCTTTTTTCCGAATATCGTGAAAAACGATTTCGGTAGTTTGCAGCTGATCCTTTTGCTTTTGCTCCAGATTAGGAAGCTCCAGCTCCTCAAACAGCATATCCTCCAATTGATCGATACTTATCTCGGTATCAACAACGTCTTCTCCAGGCTGATCGCCTGCATCCTGACCCTTGCCGGGCCCCTTAGCAGCTTGTGGATCGACGCCAAGCACATCCCCAACCTGAGAGTCGCCATCGCCTTGTCCGACGTGCTGCTTCTTGTTGTAGTTGTATATAAAGTGGGACTCGTCGAGACTTTTAATAGGGACCTTGATCGTTCGCCTGCCATCGGACAATACGATGCTTTCATCGGAAACCAGATCGGGAAGATTTTGCTTAATGGCTTCGTGCACCTTCTCCTGATGTCGCGCTTGATCCTCATAACCTTTGCGGTGGAGCGACCAATCTTCCCTTGAAACAATAAATAGCGGCTCTGACTCCATTTCCCTCACCTCATTCCATTATGTTAACGCTGCAGAATGAAAAAAAGCCTTACATGCTCATCGCTTATTTCTTGTCTGTTACTCAATATATTCAAGAGCAGAGCGGTTATGTGAGGGAAAATGAACAGGGATCACATGAATTTATCCCCATAAACAGCTTCTAGAAGATTAACTCCGCAGAAAAATAGGTATCTTTTCCGAGCATCCTGCGTTGCTTTACGATGTTATTTTTGAGTCATGGCAGCAATCTCAGAAACAATTTGGAAGATGCAGCGAAGAAGCCGCATACGCTAGTCTATAAGGATCGTTGATGGTCTCATCCACGGTTCGTTCTATTATAGAAGCGGCAGCCGCGAAGGAGGAAAGGAAGGCATGGGCGTGAATGAGGCAGCAATGAATGAAGAAGACAAAGCAGCGCTGTTAGAGAAGGACCGGAACTATTTATGGCATCATATTTCTCCTCATAATGAGAATCCAATGGTTATCGTGTCGGGAGAAGGAAGCTGGTTAACGGATATGGACGGGAATCGCTATTTCGACGGCATGTCCGGGATGTGGTGCGTCAATGTCGGTCATGGCCGGGTCGAAATCGCTGAAGCGGCTGCGGAACAGATGAAGACAGTAGCTTATGCGACGCTCATTCAATCTCATGTTCCGGCAATTGAGTTGGCTGCGAAGCTGAATGAATGGCTCATTGGCGATTATCGATTTTTTTTCTCCAACTCAGGTTCAGATGCCAATGAGGTCGCCTTCAAAATCGGCCGCCAGTATCATCATCAACGTGGGAAGGGCTCTAAGTACAAATACATTTCACGCCACCGCGCCTATCATGGCAATTCTATGGGTGCACTTAGCGCCACAGGGCAAGCGCAGCGCAAGCTGAAATACGAACCGCTAGGTGTGGGATTTTCCCATGTGCCTCCGCCCTATTGCTATCGTTGTCCTTTCGGGCAAACGAAAGGCTCCTGCAAAATGCAATGCGCTCAAGCCTATGAGGATACCATCCTATGGGAGGGTGCAGATTCGGTCGCTGGCATTATCGTTGAGCCAGTTATTACCGGAGGTGGAATGATTGTGCCGCCTGATCCATATTTAGCTCGGCTGCGAAAGATCTGCGATAAGCATGATGTCCTGCTCATTGTTGATGAGGTCATTTGCGGCTTCGGGCGATCTGGAGAGAAATTTGGACATCAGAATTTCGGGGTAAGGCCGGATATAGTGACGATGGCGAAAGGGCTGACAAGCGCCTATTCTCCATTATCTGCAACGGCAGTGTCCGCCGAAATGTATGAAAGCTTCAAAGAAAGCGGAGCAGACAATCATTTCCGTCATGTGAATACCTTCGGAGGCAATCCTGTATCCTGCGCAGTGGCGCTAAAAAATATAGAAATTATAGAACGTGAAAATTTAGTCAGCCGTTCTGCCTATATTGGCAAAGAGCTGTTTAGCCGAATCAAGCCGCTTGAATTACATCAGTACGTAGGCGAGCTTCGAATTTTCGGCTCGGCTATCGGTATCGAGCTGGTTGAGGATAAACGAACAAAGGAGCCGGCATCTGCTGCTAGAGTTGCTGCTATTATTGCGGAGTGCAAGCAAAAAGGACTGCTCATTAGCAAAAATGGCGATACAGTGCCGGGTTTTATGAATATTTTGACGCTGAGCCCGCCTTTGTCGACTACGGATGATGAGATTGTATTTATCGCCGAAACGCTGCTTCAGGTTTTCGGTGTCTGAGGGAGGCGGATAAAAGAGTGGAGAAAGAACTCAGCATTAATGCCAAGCGGCTGCACAGGCGTATTGATGAGCTTGCTCAGATTGGCAAAATCGGTGATACAGGCGTTTGCAGGCTGGCGCTGTCGAAGGAGGATTTGGCAGGTGTAGAGCTGGTGCGGAGTTGGATGCTTGAAGCGGGGATGGAGGCGCGGATAGATCCGTTCGGCAATTTGATCGGCGTGCTAAAAGGAGCTGACTCGGCAGCACCGGTACTTATGCTTGGCTCCCATATTGATTCGCAGCCGTACGGCGGACGATTCGATGGTGTGATTGGGGTATTAGGGGCAATTGAAGCCGTTCAAACGATGGTTGAAAAAGGCTTTAAACCAGCTAGAAATATTGAAGTTGTCGCTTTTTGTGATGAAGAAGGCTGCCGGTTTAACAAAGGGTTGTTTGGCGCAAGGGGAATGACCGGGAAGCTTGAGGAGGGGGAGCTTGATCGGACGGATAAAAATGGTGTGACTCGCAGGGAGGCATTGATCGCGTTTGGATGTGATCCTGCTGCGTTTGAAGGTTATGTCTTTGATGAAGGGCGAATAGCTGCTTTTCTGGAGCTGCATATTGAACAAGGTCCAGTGCTGGAGTCGCTCCATGAACCGATTGGAATCGTCAGCGGCATATCCGGCCCTGTCTGGTGGACGGTAGAAATGACAGGTTTCGCAGGACATGCGGGTTCCGTGCCAATGTCTATGCGCCAGGATGCATTGGTCGGCAGCGCTAAGGTTATCATCGCACTTAACGAATTAGCTAGCGCTGAACCTGGCGCACCGACTGTAGGAACGGTTGGTTCGCTGTCGGTATTTCCGGACTCGCGCAACATTATTGCAGAGAAAGTAAGCTTCACCGTTGATTTCCGTGATATTGATCGGAGTCGCAGGAACAGGCTGGAGGAACAGCTTCTTGCGAGGATAGATGCTGTTTGTTTAGAGCATGGCTTGACGTACACGATTCGTGAGGATACGAGGAGTGATCCGCGTTACTGCGCGCCTGAGCTTAGGGAGCTAATGCAGGAGGAAGCGGCGAAAATAGGTCTTGCCCCGCCCGTTCTGATGAGCGGCCCGTTCCATGATTCGTTAACGATGTCTTATGTTTGCAACTACGGAATGATATTTGTTCGCTGCAAGGACGGGATAAGTCATAATCCGAAGGAGTATTCATCGCCGGAAGATATCGAACTCGGTGTAGAGCTTCTATACCGAACAGCGCACAGATTAAGTGACTAAAAGTGAACGATTATAGTAGACCAGTAACTCTTGCCCAGGTTATAGACCTGTAAAGCTTTCAGCGTGACTGAATACTTGAAACCTATAAAAATATTAAAGTTGAATAAGGAGGAGATGGGCATGGGCGCAATAGGAAAGGCGGTGTTTATTCCGGTCGAATCACTGCGGCGAAACTTTGCAGAAGTGAAGGCAGGCATGCGGCCAAAGGAAGCTATAGAGGAATCGAACCGCTGTTTGTACTGTTACGATGCTCCGTGCATAAAAGCGTGCCCGACGGGCATCAACATTCCTTCTTTTATCAAAAAAATTGCTTCCGGCAATATGAAGGGATCTGCTCGCGTCATTATGGATGCCAATCCCGTTGGAGCGACCTGCGCCAGAGTGTGTCCGACTGAGGAGCTGTGCGAGGGCGCATGCGTAATGAACGAATCTTCAAAGCCGATTATGATCGGCAGCCTGCAGCGCTATGCCACGGATTGGGCGATAAAAAATAATCAACAGCTGTTCGAACCTGGTCAAAGCAACGGCAAATCGGTGGCAATTATAGGCGGCGGACCAGCAGGTCTGTCTGCTGCGCGCGAGCTTGCAAGATTCGGATTCGCCGTTACGATATTCGAAGCGAAGGAACAAGCGGGCGGTCTTGATACATATGGCATCGTTTCGTTTCGTTTGCCGCAGAGCATCGCTCTGTGGGAGGTTGAACAGGTGAAGAAGCTGGGCGTTGATATTCGGACGAATACAGCAATTGGTTCTGACGTAGCCACAGATTCGCTGCTTGCGCAGTATGATGCGGTTTTACTTGCGATAGGAATGTCGAAGGTGCCTTATCTTAACATCGAGGGCGAACAATTAACCGGTGTGTATGACGCCATTGATTTTGTAGAAGCGACCAAAACGGAGCTTACAAATGACTTTGCTGGTAAACGTGTAGCGGTAATCGGTGCGGGCAATACGGCGGTTGATGCGGCCACCTGCTCGGTGAGGCTCGGGGCTGCAAAGGTGAAGATGGTATACCGCAGGACGAGAGAGGAAATGACCGCCTACGATTTTGAATTCGAATTCGCGAAGCAAGATGGTGTGGAGTTTGAATGGTTAAGCGCTCCCAGCCGGATTATCGGAGATGCTGATGGAAATGTCGAGGCGCTTGAATGCATGAGGATGCAGCTTGAAGAGGATGAACAAGGAGGAAGAAAAAAGGTGACACCGGTAGAAGGCTCCTCTTTCCTGCTTGATGTTGATGTTGTCATTAAGGCAATTGGTCAGACACGTCACTTGCCGCTAATTGAGCAGCTGGGCTTGCATCATAAGCGAGGAATGGTGATGGTGAATACGGAAACCTATCAGACCTCAAATCCCAAAATTTACGCTGCTGGCGACGTTATTTTCGGTGAAGGCCAAGGTGATGCGATGGTGGTTGCCGCCGCGCAGCAAGGCAAGCTGGCAGCTTATTCGATTTACAAAACGCTAGTTGCAGGGAGGGAAAATGATGGCTGATCTGCGCATTCAATTAGCAGGCATAGCTTCTCCGAATCCTTTTTGGCTTGCCTCAGCGCCGCCAACGAACACCGGCTATCAAGTTCAGCGAGCATTTGAAGCGGGCTGGGGAGGAGCGGTATGGAAG
>NZ_JBFTPZ010000080.1:0-18319 GCF_056398745.1 Paenibacillus sp. 01T424
TTACGGAAATCACTTGAACAGGGATGGCAGGCTCATTAATTTCAATCGTTTTGGTTCCAAATACGGCACTGCCGTCAGCAGCCGTTGCTTTAACGGTAACTGTACCTGCTGAAACACCCGTCAATACTCCGCTTTTGCTGATTGTTGCTGTGCCTGTTCCGTTTTCAACAGACCACTCGATTGATTTGTCCGTTGCATTTGCAGGAGCAACGGTCGCGTCAACCGTTAACGTCTGACCAACCAGCACGCTGGAATCACCTGTTAACGTAATCGAGGATACAGGGACTTGGGCGGCTGTTATCGTAACAATAGTACTGCCAACAACTTCACTTTCATCGGTAGCTGTTGCTTGAACCGTTACTGTACCTGGATTGCCTGCAGTAAGCTCACCCGTTTCTTCGTCAATAACAGCTGTACCCGTCCCATCAATAACAGACCAAGCAACCTCTCGGTATGTTGCATCGCTTGGGGCTACAACAGCATACATTTGAAGTGTCTTGCCTGATTCGATTGTAGAAACCTCATCTTCCGCTGTTACAGATATTTTTTGAACAGGTATGACAGGTCCATGGATTTTAATCGTTGTTGTTCCATAAACGGTGTTGCCGTCAATAGCCGTAGCTTTAACGGTAACCGTACCTGCCGAAATACCCGCCAATACACCGCTAGTGCTGATTGTCGCTGAGCCTGTTCCGTTCTCAACTGACCATTTCACCTTTTTGTAAGAGGCGTCTACTGGCAATATATCCGCGTGCATAGCCAAAGTATCGCCAATAAGTAAGGAAGAAGCATCCCCTGCGCTGCCTACATTGATTGCTGCCACAGGTGTAGATTTTTTGTGAAAAGGATCATTCGTTATGAATTGAGAACCTGAATATAAAGAAAGAGGTGCATTATAAATTTCACTAATGCCCGATTTAATTTGGAAAGTGACCAATCCGTTAACGGTGTACCACGAGTAACCCTCGTCTACCGTATTCGTCCTCGTATAAAAATTACCATTATTCTGGTCGCTTGGGTCTATGTTATAGAAGGTTAAAGCTGTATCTGCGGAATATGCAAAAATTTCCGTGCGATCATCCACAGGCTTGCCATCGGTATCATAAACAGCAAAGGTTACGCTTATATACTCGGGTTGACTCTGAACAACTACTGGTGAATTATTTAACTTGACATAGCCTACGGGAAGCTTGGGTTTACTTGCCGAAATACCACTAACAGTAACATAACCTCCTCCGCCATAACTCATGTTTGGAACCCAGCTCACCACACCGTCGCTTACGTATCCACCTACAATGGATTGCGTGCTATTCGTAGCAACAGTAACGTCGTTTTGGTTCGGCAATAGGTTGGGTGCCTGAACGACATCGCCATTCGAATATCTGATGTATGCATACTCTGCCTCACTTAACCTTTCCGAGTTAAAATTAATGGTGACTTGGCTTGTTTTGATCACACATCCGCTTAACAGACTCAGAATTAAAACCGAAACTAAAAATAAATTGCGTATTGAAAATCGTTTCATGTTAACTTATCTCCTCATCTCTATAGTTAGATCCATTATATCCAAGCCCAATGACGGCAAAATGACAAACTTCGACAAAAGCAAAAAAAGCCCCTATTATTTTAGGAGCCTTTCATATCTACTCATTCTTATTTATCCAGCTCGGACAGCAGACTGAAATATAAATCAGCAACCTCGCGGGAGGGTTTTATACCGATCTCTCTATGCAGCGTGTCTTCGTATTGCCTATATTGCCGGGTCAACGCTTCCTTGTTCTCTTGCAAAGCCAAAGCTTTCATAAGCAGCAAAAAGGATTGTTCGTCTAGTTCATTGCGCGACACGAGCTTCATTAACAACCTAATAGCAGCATTCGTCTCGCTCTTATTTAACAAAGCCATGCATAATCGCTGGGTAAAGGAGGTGTACAGCAACGAAAGACGCTCAATCTCGTTCCAAGCCCATGCAAAAGTGTGATCCCCAAATAAGTCCCCTGCGTACAACTGCTCTAGTGCAATCGCCTCTTCCAGATTCGTCTCATCCACGACTGACATTTTTCTACAGCCTTCTTCAAAGCTTACAAGGTCTACACTCACCTCACTCAGACTAAGGGCGTAGTGGTTGCTGTCAGAATGCAAATTCTCTCTCAGGCCAAATGGATCTAATACCTTCCGCAGCTGATAGACGGTCGTATTCAAGTAAACCTCAGCATTCTTTTGTGGCATGTCGCCAAACAGCTCTTCGATCAGTCTTGCTCTGGATATCAGCCTTCCTTTATGCATAAGCAAATAGCCAAACAGTTCCGCGCTTTTGCTTGATTTCCATTTCGCCCTTATACCCTGCGTGCTTTGAATATCTATAACACCTAAGCAGTTAAACCTCGTCTCATTTAAAGGCGCCGCCCACTCCCCTTGTCGCAAGTGCTCTTTACGCAACTCAGCAAACGCTCTTTGCAGCGTTTTTTTAAGTCTTTCCAGCACAACCGGCTTTACGATGTAGTCGAAGGCATAAACATCAAAGGCAGGCAAAGCATATTCTTTGTGGGAGGTCAGGAACACGATCTTTATCTCTCTTCCGACCTCTCTTAATCGTTCGGCAAGCTCGAGCCCAGTTTCCCTCGGCATGCTTATATCCAGAAACACCAAGTCTACATCATGATTCATCAGGTAAGAAAATGCTGTTTCTGTCTCCGTGAAGCTGCCTGTAATTTCCACTTCCACAGATGTCTTTGCAAGCATCCGTTTCATAATTAAATGCATCGCCTTCTCGTCATCAATAAGGATAACCTTCAACCTGCGCTCGCCTCCAAGCTGCTTCGTCTGAATGCATGTGCAGATGGCGTAGGAACGGAGAAGTAGAAGGTACTTCCTTGCTCAGAACTATCGAACCAAATGTCTCCACCATTTAAACGAACAAATTCCCTGCATAACGTAAGTCCCAAACCGACGCCCCGTTCTCCTGCTGTTCCTGTTGATGACACCGGATAACCTTCTAGTAGCAGTGAGCTGGCCTGTTGTGGCGATATGCCGTCTCCAGAATCACTTACAGAAATAATTAGTTTATCGGCTTGATGTTCTGCTTTTAACCGGATCGTGCCGCCGATGTTGGTAAATTTAACGGCATTGGACAATAAATTTCGGACGATCAAATCCAGCATTTCTTTGTCGGCTAGCACAAACGTATCCTTCGGTATTTCCGATATCAATTGGATTTTTTTACTCTCGCAGCGAACCGCCAATAACCGGATGCAGACCTGTACGGTATGGTTTATGTCTCTCTCCACTGGGTTAAATACCATGCCTTCGCGTTGGCTTCGGAACCATTCCAGCAAGCTCTCTACCAGTGCAAAAGTATTTTCAATTTGCTGTCCCATTTCATGGACGATTTCCTCATGCTCTCCGCCGTAGCCTTGCAACTCGTCCTCCATGAGCTCCATCAAATTGATGAGCACCGCCAGCGGATCACGAATATCATGAGCGACTACGTTAAACATTCGATCCTTGAACATGTTTAGCTCGCTTAGCTGACGGGCATTATCAAGCAGCCGCTCCTCTGAACGCACCATTTCCGTAACATCGCTTAACAAAAACATTTTGCCGGCAGGCTTCTGGTTCTTATCACTAATCAAGGACATATGCACATTATAATAGGGTTCATCCGCTTGACCCGAAATTTGAACCTTGCTGTTCAAAGAAGGCCCTTGCATGATTTTCTCCAACAGCAATGGATATTGCAAAAAGACTTGCGTTGCCGGCAACCCGATCCACTTATTATTTATCCCTTTAATAACCTGCTTGCTGGATTGGTTAAAGCTAGTTAGTGTATTTTCCAAATCAAAAATAATTACCGCATCCTGCATGGATGCGAACACCTTTTGCAGCGCTAAGGGCGCTAGTCTAAGCATGTTAAATTGATAAATCCCCCACATGTAGAAGATTCCTGAGAAAATAAAACCAAATGGGGAGATATCAATTGGCATATAAATGACATTGCTTAAATAAATAAGCGTAAATCCAAAAGGCCCCCATGATCCAATGATCATAAAAGCGATTTGTTTCTTCATGCGAGATGTCGCTTTTAGAAACATTTCAACCATTAATCCCATGCCTACTACAAAGAAGGAATACGAATAGTAGACATGCAGCTTGTATAAAGGTCCTTTCTCCGTCGTTACCAGCGGAAAGCCCTCTGAGTAATTCAAAGTCATGCTTTTATAAAATAAATGATGCCAATCGTTCGTATAATGAGCTACAAAGGTAATGGAAGGAACAATCATCAGCAGCGCTACTACCCATTTTCGAACGAGCGCTTGCCTTCCCGTATATTGCAGCACCATTATAATCCATAGAATAGTGCCGAATGGGATGCCTAGATATTCAATTCGAAGCCAGAAGCGTATATGCTCTAAATCGGTGCTAACAATTTCAAAAGCATATCCGAAAGTGTACAATGAACCCGTCAACATGCCTAGCCCATAACTAATTGCAATAGGCAGCTCTCTTCTTTTCCAAGAGAGATAACACAGCATTAGCGAGCAGCAGGTAGCCGCCATCAGCAATGCTGATAAATATAAATTGTAGCTCATAGATGTTAGCCCCCGTGCTTTATGTACTCTCTCGTTATGTTTCTCTTATGTTAGCAGATGAAGTTGTAAAAACATATATTGCCGCAGCAAAAAATTACATAAAACACTATTTTTTATTATTAAAAATTCGAACCCTAAAAAGCCCATTAGGTAAATTTTACCTAATGGGCTTTTAGCTCGCTGTAGTCGGTTACGATTACCCCAACGATTTTAATGCGCCGCTCCAAAAACAAGAGCTTCACAACCGCACAACTGACCGGAAAGGCTACCGGCACTGGATACCTCTTATACAGAATATTTCCACCACCACTTGCAAGTAAAAAAATAAGCTATAGTTACCCGTTAGCTGAATGCGGTATAGTTTGGCAACCATTCCGTACAAGCATCTGCACGTAATTGTAGCTCATTATACAGTATCCCGGCATGGTAACCGTCACAAACGGCATGGTGGAATTGTCCTGATAATGGCAACAGTATTTTTTCGTCAAACTGAAAATATTTCCCCATTGTAAAGATGGGTAGTAAATAGGTTCCCTCATTATAGATGTTCAGGTTAAATCCAGTGAAACTGACCCAAGGAATGCTGGAAATAGGGAAAGTGCCCGGTGGTTCGTTTGTTTTAGCGGCAAATTGTTTAACACTTCCATACTTTTTCATATCATCAAGATAACGACTGTAGAAATCATTAAAATCTTCACTGTACAAAGTCCATATGCTTGAAAAAGTCTTATCACCATCATGGAAAATTGTAAAGCTAGGAGATAAACTATCCCAATAACCTAAAGTCCCATCTGCATGAAAACATGTGCGAAATTCATCGTGGCGGTTTACCACCGTAGTTATCATGTGGATTAGTGCTGGATACAGCTTAATCTCCCGACTCTTAAGTTCTTTCAGCAGCCGGGAAATGTCGATATTTGCCGTCATGCTAAAAGTGCATCTGACATTGTTTAAATAATGCTCAAAATAGGGTTTTCTACTCCAGTTATCAATGACAATCGGATTGAATTTCATTTATTATAACCTCCTAAAATGATTACTTTTTTCGTTTTAGGAGGTTTGATCCACTGCTTTAACCATATCCTCATCACAATCCCAACAAATTATTTTTCTACTGCCAGTTTTGAGAGAACCCGATCCATTTCATCAAAATGTTCTTTGTCGCTTGAAGCATAAATCAAATCAAAACTATCGTTATTTTTCAACACTGTTATTATGCTGTCATTGTCATTCCCATAAAATTCGATGCCAATCCAATGCCGAAAGGAAATACCTTTATTATTAAAATGTTCACGAATAAAATCCAAGTCGGTTTGTTCAATAGAATAGAACGATTCACAGCCGTATTCAAGAGCGAATACGCTTTGCAAATAGGCCATAGCATGAAAAAAATCGGTCAATGTTTCAAAATCCTTTTCCCATACCTTTTCATCGTAACTCATATAAACAGGGGGATTGGACTTGAATAAATCGTTCTTATGGATTCCCCAAACACAGACACGTTGATTCTCGTAATAAAAAATTAAATATTCGCTATGTTTGAAGTATTGAAGTTGCTCGGGTTTGATCAAATGATCTTGCGTATGACTCAGCCGCTCGTCTTTACCGAGTTCCAAATAATAATCAATTAACACCTGAGGCAATTCACCAAAATTATTGTTAATCGTTTGTATCTCGCCATGACTAAACCCATTTCGTTTCGTAATATGAAACAGCTTTTTAATCATTGCAAAATCAGTCATCCGCATCACACCTTATCCTTGTACAATACTCCATATATCCTCTTATCTGCATTTCTTCGTACAATTCTTTAGTGAAATATTTTATTCTTTCCTCTTAATCTCATTTCGCTGACTCACTAAGTATACGGCTTGTAAATCTCTTTTGTTGCACTAACGTTCCCATTAGTTTAATAAAAGACTTGCCGTTAACATGACTAAAAAATCAAAAAACCGAATTTTTTTAACTGTAAGTATATGGACGTTATGAATATAAAAATGTTGCGAATAAGTGCCAATTGCGTTACTATGTTTATATCGACAAATTTGCAGGTCTATACAAGGAGGTTCACACACCCATGTGCCCCCGCACCAAAGAACAAAACGAGCTCATCCGCATGCAGCGCAAGGAACAAATCCTGGACGCCGCCGCGCGCACCTACTTCCACACGGGTGGCAGCTTTGATATTCGCGACGTCGCCCGCGAAGCCGAGCTCGGTTACGGCACGGTATACCATTATTACCCCAACCGGCATTTATTAATAGAAGATGTGTTGGGCAGCGGCTTCGAGCGATGCGAGCAAGCCCTGACAGAATGGGCAAACACCTGTGTCGACAGCCCGGATAATAGGCAGCTGTTGACTTATTGCAAGGCACTGCTCCGGCTGTGGCAGTCGGACGCCCGCGCATATCTTGTCTACAAAATGGCGGCGGAACATTATACAGGTTTGCCCGCGAAGGATCAGCACCCCACAAAGAGACGATTCATGGAACGGCTGTATGTTCCGCTCCAATCGATCGCCCAGCGTGAAGACGACAGCGTCGACCATATGCTTGCCGTGCTGGTCGGCTGCTGTGGACTGCACTACTATGCGGGCACTTCCGAGCTGGACGTCGATCGAATCGCCAAGCTAGCGATGCAAGCTATTACGAAGGAGTCCTGATACGAACATGGTCATATTAAAAAGCAAACATGAAATCGAGGCCATCCGCAAGGCATGCCAAGTGGTGGCCGAATGCCATCGCACGATCGCCTCGCTCATCAAACCGGGAATCACAACAAACGAGATTGAGCGCATCTTCGAGGACATTATCTTGAAGCATGGCGCCAAGCCCTACACAAAGGGCTACAAGGGCTATCAATATGCGACCTGTGCATCCGTCAACGACGTGATCGCGCATGGCTTCCCTAGCGATAAGCCTCTTGAGGAGGGCGATATCGTGACGATCGACACGGTCGCAGAGCTCGACGGCTGGCTCGGCGATTCGGCCTGGAGCTATGCAGTCGGGAACATCTCGCCGACGGCCGAGAAGCTGATGCGTGTCACGAAGGAATGCCTTGACATCGGCATCTCGCAGGCGCAGCCCGGCAATCGGCTCGGCGACGTGACGAGCGCCATCCAGCGGCATGCCGAATCGAACGGCTTCGGCGTCGTGCGCGACCTTCTCGCGCATGGCATCGGCCGGGATCTGCACGAGGAGCCGAACTATATGCATGTCGGCAAGCCCGGCAAAGGCCTCCGCATCAAGGAAGGCATGGTGTTCACGATCGAGCCAATGATCACCGAAGGCACCTACCACATGACAATCGATTCGGACAACTGGACCGCACGGACGCTGGACCGCAAGCTCGCCGCCCAATACGAGCATACGATCGCCATCACGGCTGAAGGTCCACAAATCCTGACCGCACAATAGAATAATTAGAGGTCGACCACGCGATGGTCGACCTTTTTTTACGTATTCGGCATAGCATCTTTCTACATCCGATTCAAGCCGAAGCAGGATCGTGATGAGACTGCTAGCCTGGGCACAATCTCATGCCAGTACGATGAATTCATCTCCGGCGAACCACGCGAAAAAATCGAAAATGCCAACTGAATCGGACTATAACCTGGCCAGATGAAGCAATGCAAGGTCTCCCACTTGATGGCCATTGGTGTCGTTAATCTAGCAATTCTGTCCTTTATTGCAACTGTGGTCCCTAGTCCCATTGTGTTATTCTACCGGTTAGTTTAATAAAAGACGTGCTCTTAACATAACTAAAAAATCAAAAAACCCGACCTCACGAGGTCGGGTTTCTTCATGGTATTGGTGGAGGCGAGGGGGATCGCCCCCCTTTATATACAGAATTTTTTCTCAGTGCATTCTCATGTTAGAAATATAGTACTGCTGCATAGCTCACTGAACTAATGTACCTGTTAGTTTAATCACTTCATTTCATGGATTCCGCAATTTTAATTAAATCGTTAACTGTAAATTTTTTCTTTAAATATTTCTTATTACCGATTGCCACAGTGTAGTGCATTCCTTCTTTTTGAAATCTTATTTCATAACCTAAGTCGAACTTTGTTCTATATAGAATTTTTGTTCCATCTTTCAGTGTATGAAATTGGCCGTTTGTCCCTTTGTACCTCTCCAACCCCCAAGTTACAGGTTTGATTTGAATCTGAAGGAAACCCTTTATAGACTCGTTTCGATATAATAGTACCAACCGCTCATGTTCATACTCAATATGTCCATCAAAATGGGTAATTTCAAACGGATATTCTGTTGGTACAAGCACTTTTCTTTGATACAAATTATGATAATCTTTGAGAAGCCTCACTTCGTCCATTAATGGGTTTGCACCATCAAACAGAGTTCTTATTTTTGTGATTTTATTATCTTCGACCGTTAGTTCCCAAATTAGTGCGAGTCGTTCACCACCCAACACTTCATCCCAAAAAGACCTTTATATTTTCAGTCGGAGATGTGACCAATTGATAACTCTTTATTAGGGAATTTTCACTAATCTCTGGTATTGTGACTCCTTTCGCAAGGTATTTTTGAGCTAGAGCATTTTCCTTTCTTACAATAGCTTGTACAAATTTTACTGAAGTATCTGAATCGTCATAAGCCATTACTAATGGTAGCGAGGAAAATATTCCAGCAAACACCACTAGAAAAATTAGCAATTTTTTCATATTCATACACAATCACCTCTCTGGTTAACATTTCCATGCTGGAGATTTTTATGTAGGAAGCTGGGCTACTCAAGACAAATTTCCGCAAGCCTATCCTTTAACTTAATAAAATGAGCAGGCAACCTCAGTGCCTGCTCATCAATGTGTGGTATTCAAGTATCGTTTCCCGTTAGCGCAATGATCTTAAGTGACCGAAGGGAACAGCCACGATGCGGTTAGGGAGTGAAGGGTTGTCCGCCTAGTTCCTCTTCCTTGAGAACCATCGGGCAGCCCGCAGAGTGAATGTGGTGTTATGCGATCGAATCTGTGGAAGCAACCAACTCACTTCCCAATATCATAGAAACCAATAGAGCAAATTTATTAATCTCATTATCTGGAATCGCAGACACTAACTCCTTAAAACTATCTTTTGCCATCTCTAGATTTTCTGATATAGGTAATAATCTAATATTACGCATTAACAGTTCCATATCATCATTAAGTAATTCTGCTTCCTCTCTAGAAATCAAATTATCACTATAACTTCTTTCTATAACCTGAAAGCACTCATTGTTTTGACCATTCTTCAAGTATGCCATTGTTAGCTTTCTTATAACTAAGTATGATTTATCATATTCTAAATATTTATTCAGTATTTGTATTCGATATTTAGGTGGTAATACACTTAATATTGTTGGCGCCCATTTACTTGGTCCATTATTATGAAAACCATATACCTTGAAATATGATACGAACATCTCCACTGAGAAATTCGATACAGCCTCTAATGAAAACTCAATATTATTTTCAGTAATATTGGCTTCCGAACCTTCATGAGCACCCATATTTCCAATTTTCTTTGCATCAATTAGGTCGGATACAACTTTGTTATCGAGAAACTCTGTGGCTATCAATAACTTTTTATGTAACGTATATCCATTCCATTTCTCTTTAATATCTGACGCAACAAATTCATATATCATCGAATCAGCAATTCTCTCAAGACATAATCTAATATCTATAGTTCTATAATACAAATCATTTTGTGAATTCATCGCCTTTTTAAAATAACTTGCTGCAATGGGTACGATTAGTGGTATCTCTTTATTCATAATATTTCCTCCATTATTATCCTTTAGAATTTCCCTATTATACTAATAAATTCTTTTACATAACAGTTTTTCATGAACTTCGCAGAAACAAAAGATATTATTAGTATAATTGGCTATAAAAATGGTGGGCCTTTTAATTGTAACTATCCTGCCCGTTATCTTAATAAGATGAGCAGGCCAACTCAGCACCTGCTCATCAATACGTTATTCAACTATCGTTCTCAGTTAGCGTAATCCTTTTTCGATGTGAAACCTTTTAGCTTCAAGTATTTATCCATAGAGAAGTCGTAATTAATCCATTTTTCTTGGTAACCTTTCCGTCCATGTTTCTTTAACAATAATTCAAGTGTTTGAACTACTGCCCTTGTAAATTCCAGAATAGAACCAGTTTCATCAAGTTCAATAACTTGCTTTTTCTTGTTACGTAAATCTACAAAAGACATAATTTGTACACGTAGGGAATCATCATTAATCTTACTTAATGTCCAAACGGTTCCACCAGGCTCCTCGTTCCATTCAAATTGAGTCTCTGAAACCCCTGAAGTCACTTATGTGTTTGACCGTGGCTACATCGACTATGCCGCATTCGATCGCTATTGCAAGAGTGGTATCTATTTCGTGATCTTCATGATAAATCCATCGTCGCCTATGTATTAGGGGGTTCTAATAACAATCCACTTGTATTCCAAACGTTGAAACTGGCCCTGCAAGCAGCCCAAGAAGCATCCCCCATGCTTCTAGCGTCCGAGGCTACCAATACACCTCCTTGGCCTTTAAGGAGCACTTGGATGACAACAAAATAAACCAGAGTATGTCCCGTGTTGGGCGATGCATTGATAACGGTCCAATGGAATCTTTCTGGGGGACACTAAAATGCGAGAAGTATTATTTAAACACATACCACACTTTTGAGGAACTTTAGAGGGACATCGAGGCTTACATTCATTTTTACAACAACGAACGATTACAAGCAAAACTAAACGGCCTCAGTCCAATGGAAAACAGGACTAAGGCCGCCTAATTATTTATATTTGTACTGTCTACTTGACGGGGTGCAGTTCAGTATCAAGCATTTCTACTTCGTTTGACGTTTTGTTAATTCACAAACAAGTTATAAATCGCTTTAGCACTCTCAGCACGAGTCAGTTGCGCTTGAGGTACAAATTCATTCTCGGTACGTCCTCGAATGATTCCAGCTTCTTGAGCCGCATCAATGGAAGGCAGCGCCCATTTTGAAGCCTCGCTACGATCAATAAATGTGGAATTAGCTGCCTCACCTAGCTTTGTATTAGTTCTCAATTCATAAGCACGCACTAACAACACAGCCATCTCTTCTCTCGTTATTTTCACATTGGGAGAAAAATTGCTTGGCGAAACACCTTGGCTAAGTCCTGCTTGACTGGCTGCTGCTACTGATTCAGCATACCATGCACTAGCACTCACATCTTTAAAAGCTGCTGGTCCACTAGCTTTAAGACCAAGTGCTCTTACAAGCATAGATGCAAACTCAGCGCGTGTAACATTTGCTTGCGGCGCATAATTATTACCGTCTACACCTTCAATAATATGTTTGGCAGACATCACCTTAATAATGTCCGATGCCCAATAATCATCGGCCACATCTTCGTAAGATTTCGAATATTCAAGAACGGCATATTGGCTGAAATGAGTGAGATCCGCTTGAATTTCTGCCCCGTTCACTTTGCCGCCAACATATTCCAGATTACCATCAACAGAAATATAATAAACGCCTAACAATTGTTTATTTGCATTTTCATTGATTTTAAAATTCACTTTAATGGGATTGTCAAACGTACTCATCGGTGTTTTCTTTCCGTCTTTGGTGATAACCGACAGGGAGAAGTCAAATACATCTCCTGCTCTGGTAAGGCTTGCTGATGTCTGATCTTTTGCTTTATTCAGTAAAACGGAAGCTGAAGCTTCTGCCACAATACTAATATCAAATTCAATTTGAGCCCCTTCAAGCTGGTCTGCCGGAAGCAGCTGTTGAAGCTTATCAAGAACCTTTGCTGGAATCTCTACAGAAATGTTATCACTGGTTAGACGAAGCTTATTTTCTCCAAGTACCTCTGCTGCTTTAATTGGAAGCAAAACCTGAGGTTTGTCTTTAGACACGGTAATAGCAACAATACCGTCCTTGCTCCCCTTCAAACTATCCACATCCACTACTTGTTTTCCTTGGTTCGGATCAGGTATCACGCCGCCAATTCCACCTGAAGGAGGGGAAGGTGGGGATACAATGGCTGAGGCAAAGGTAATATTGTTGAATTTAGCAATGTTTTTTCGGTTTATATAATGGTGGACCTCACCAGTCTCACTACTCGTATAACTTACATGCTCCCCATAAGCTATGCTTGCATAGTATTCTCTCCCAGCACTCGCAATCTGAATTTCATCTCCAGCACTTAAACTAGAAAGCTTTAACTCGTATGTTTTACCTTTAACAAGTGGTTCAGCAAACTGAAGTCCGAACATATTGTTTAATACAGGTAAGCCGTCATAATAATAATAGTTGTTAAAAGGATATAGCGCTTCAGCATAAACGCTTTGATTGACGCTAATGTCAGTCAATGAAAAATCATTTGCCGTTGTATTCAAAGGATTATAACTTATCCTATTGCTATCCATTCTGCTATTTGGAAGTGAAATAACAATAGAATCATATCCCGATTCTTCTGGAGTAAAAGTGAACAACTTATCGTTACTCACCAAAAACGTATTCTCCTTCTTTCCAGAAAAGCCTTCTTCCCCTTTCATCCGATAAGTATCTAAATCTACAGGCTTATCCGTATATACATAGTAGTTATACTCATTTCTACTTGCATTAAAAACCGTACCGTCAATCCCTTCTGTAATTCTAAGTTCTTTGGTCGTATCCGAGCCAACATATTTGCTGAAATGTACCCACTCGTAAGGGATATTATTATCATCGTACAATGTATTAGAGAATTCTGATACTTTTCCGTCCATAGATTCGACAGCACCCGATTCATCGATTCTCTCTACTTTGATATTATCAGGGTCTGCAGTGTATATCCCCCCAGATAACTCCCCTGTACGTTCATCGTAATGAAAAACCATGTAAGCCGCTGCATAAGAAAGTACCGGTGCCAGCATAGATAATAGTATTAAAGAAACCAAAGACAAACTAACCTTTTTACGGAATGAACTGTTCACTTAACCGCCCCTAAAATAGAATTTTTTAACATAACCTATTAATTTTATCAAAAAATATTGTCGAAATCTAGGCTGTTATGAAATGTTTATCTATCTTACTGTAAATCTTTAAATAAATCTGTATATAGTTCTTTTGGAGGAACCATCTGTATCGCCCTCATAAGCTCTGATTCTGCCTTTTCATAATAACGAGTATCACCAGTCTCATTGCCCATTCGTATGTATAGCTTTGCCTTTTCGTATATGATTGTGTTTGACCACGGGACAGCTCTTCCCGCCTGCTCAAGCAGTTTTTCCGCATGATTCCAATCCCTTTGCTTAATTGCTTCCATGCCTTTTTCCTTCAGCTGATAACCAACACCTATCCACGTAAAAAAAGACAAGAGTATAATCACTGTTGGGACAGCAACTATGTATTTTATTTTAATCCATTTTATTTCAATTGTTTGCTGAGGTATCAGTAAAATCAAACCTATTAACAACATATTGAGATAAGGATAAGTTAAGTCAAAATCGAACCCCGCATGCAGCAGCATTATCGTAACCATTATGATAATTCCCTTTTGCAAAGGCTTGTCGATTATCTCACTCGTTTTCAATTGAACAAGAGCATTCTTGTAAAAGAATACAATGAACGCTAAAAAAGCTAGACCACCAGGTAGCCCAACATCTAGAAAAACCTGAATATAATGGTTATGTATAAATTTTACATAATATCTTTGTGACTGATAGGCTTGCTGCAGCAATGCCCACCCTCCTCCGCCTGTTCCCCCAAAAGCATAATCCATAAACATTCGAATGCTGTCTTTCCAATAAACGAATCGAATTTGAAACTCCGATGTTTTCGCTTGTATACTTGAAACACGATTGAGAAAAAACCAAATATCCTGTTTTACTAGCATTGCAATCATTAATCCTAGAAGATGTGCTGACGAGAGACTTATCAGTATCTTTTTCTTTCGAGTGATAGGAATAACAATAAGCATCATGATTACCGAGACGAGCCATAATACCCATACTGATCGAGAGAATGTCATTAACAGTCCAACGACATTGATTGTCATAAGGAATACATGCTGTTTTGACTTCTTCATTGCAATCGCCAAAATGCTAATAAGTATACATACTAAAAGTAAAATTGCCAATGCATTGGCATATTGAAGTAATGATTCCAATCTGCCTTCACGCTGCAAATGGAAGACGAGGCCAACGAGTACCAAAAAGCTCCCAACCCAAGGTAATCGATAAAGAAGCTTTACAAACTGCTCTTGAGATATGAGTGATAACATGAAAGATAGCGGTACTACACTCGAAATTCTGGATGCTTCTATTATGGCTGCCTCAGTATCAACGGCGTATAGAACTGAAACCCAATAACATAAAGCTATACTAATAATCAAAAAATGCGCCTTTGTCATTATAAGCGGAGTYTTATTAAACAACACAAAAAGGAAAGCAACGTAACCACACGCGTTCATAATTAAGAAATTTGATTCAAAAATAAATCCAGTGAAAATGGTGCCGCTAACAAAGAAAATTAATACTATAATATAAGAAAAATTTCCAATCATTCCTTAACGCTCCGTATCATTAGTTATTTATCCTTCTAAATTCTATCATTTATTTGGATTTCCTGTTCGTGTTTTAGTAAACTAACCACCACTTGTTCTAGAGAACTAATGTGGAATACAAATATACATAAAAATCTGATCTAGCAAACGGGAGGAATTGAATGTGGGGAACAGCTCATTCTTATCAATGAAATTAGATGTATTGCAATAGAAGTATGATCAAAGGTATATGAACCTCCTGGATTAGCAATCGAAACTGGCGGTAAAAGGGGGGGATATAGTATTGGAGTTGTGCGTTCTTTAGATGTCTTTGGAAGAATTGTATTTCCTAAAGAAATGCGAATCCGATTTGGTATACATGAAAGTGATATGCTTGTGTTCTATATTGATAAACACAATTTATTTCTTTTGACAAGCTCCCAATTCTTACTTAGCTGATCGAACGGAAGAATTGGATTATTGCCAGCGCCGGAACGAATAAACGGTCAACGCCGCTTTGCCGAAAAGCTAATTGGGCGAATCACATTCATTAAAATTGCGCAGCAAACCAGCTTTACGATTCAAGAAATCATCGTTCTGCTCGAAGGTTTCGAAACGCTTCCACCATCAGAGCGATGGGAGGAAATGGCGCGAGAAAAACGTGAGGAGTTGGAAGAGAAAAAGAAACAAATTAACCCCATGATCCAAATTTTAGATGATGGATTGAACTGTAAATGCCTAACCTGATCAGAGTGTTTTGATAAAATAAAAACCACCGGTACTTGTTCATAGTGTAAGGAGAAATCTAATTTGTTGTTAACTATCTCAATTTTCATCGTTGCAGGACTTGCCGAAATTGGTGGAGGTTATCTTGTTTGGTTATGGCTACGCGAATCCAAGCCAATATGGTATGGAATTGTAGGGGGATCATCCCAACGGTACAGAGCTTCCCATCATTTGGACGAGTCTATCCAGCATACGAAGGAGTATTCGTTATACTTGCTGTGTTGTGGGGATGGCTGGTCGATAAAAAAACACCCGATATGTACGATTGGATCGGAGCCGCTGTTTGTGTTGTAGGTGTCTCCATTATGCTTTGGGCACCTAGRAGTTAATACGTTATTCTGCCCGTTAGCTTAACAAAGAAAGGGAGCAGCTGCCACGTAGCACACTGCTCCTTATTTGTTCAACTATAGTTCTCCGTTAGTTTAATGAACCATGCTGAAATGATCCTTGTGCGATCTTCGAGTTAAAAA
Source organism: Paenibacillus sp. 01T424 (assembly GCF_056398745.1). Lineage (NCBI taxonomy): Bacteria > Bacillati > Bacillota > Bacilli > Caryophanales > Paenibacillaceae > Paenibacillus > Paenibacillus sp. 01T424. The sequence continues at coordinate 16,366 of NZ_JBFTPZ010000080.1, forward strand.
CATGCAGTGACCGGTCATGTCGGCAGCCGCGTTTTTCCATTCTATCCCTCGACCCTATACCATAGTTCACAATATTCGTAGCCATCTACGCTTGTACCATACATCTCGAAGTTGCCGCCATCTAAAATCGTAAATGTTGATGTTTGCAGCCATTCCGAAAATATCCGATTCTTCAAAGACCGCAAATCATACTTGCCGCTGCCATTCCCATCATGTAAAGTTGAAAATACTGCCCACGTGGATGGTGGAACATCAACAACTGTATATCCATTCACCTTGCTATCGACCGCTTTGTAACACCCAATCAGATAAGGGAACGTCGTATTGTTTGTGAATTTATAGGAATCGAATGAAAAGACAGCTCCAAGTTCCTTGCTGAAATTGCCTTCGTCTCTCCAATCCCCGCTAACCGACTGGGATAAACGATCCAACTCACCATTACTGCTGATGGTTTGCCAAACATCGGGGATCGATATGCCCTCCTCATTCGCAATAGTGTCGTAATGGTAGATATCCTCCAGCCCATAAACTTGAAAAGCATCCCGTTTTTCAATCCGATAATTCATTCCAACAACTCCCTTTAATATGATTTGAAAGGAGATGCGAGGAAAGGCTCTTAATTCACTTTCAGCATTTCGCGCTAATGTAGGCGTCATTCCATGTAGATTTTGAAATGCTCGTGAGAATGATTCAGGTGTTTCATATCTGTACTTCAAGGCAATATCCGTCACAGTGTTTTTTCTGTTCTTTAAATCAAATGCAGCAAGCGTCAGCCTTCTACGCCTGATATATTCGGACAATGGGACTTCAAGTACAAATGAAAACATGCGTTGAAATTGGTAAACTGAACATAAGGCGATTTTAGCGATTTGGTCGTAATCAATATCTTGTTCTAAGTTGTCTTCGATATAGCTGACAGCTCGATTCATTCGCTCTAGCCATTCCACGGCAATCCCTCCTTTCGTAAGAAGCATATCATCCGGTAGTTTATGTCGCCTGACTTTCCGTGCAAGATAATATCAGGTGGTAATCATCCGTATACAGAAGTCCTGTTTCCTAAATTGATTCCAGTCTTTATTAGTTTGAAGCGTCAAGTAATATTTTCCCACTCAATTTTTCCCTGTCTCCTCTAAGTTGTTCTCTTCTAGCAAGTTCTTCCTTTGAACATTTAACTACTACGAATATGACAGGGTGATCCGATAATAATTCAATACAAGTATTGAACCATTTGTCATTACCTATAACAGAATCTAGAACTACGTTGTTTCCCATCGCTGAAAATAGTTTTATTGTCGAGTAGTATAATGAAATCAACGGATATGTAAGAATTTGATTTACTAATTGTCCATCCTCTGCACCATTTGTTTCAATACTCGGATAGGTACTGTTAATGTAATCTTTATAACTATGAAATAGCCCATTAATAAAATTATCAATTGATATATGTTGAAATGGGATATATTTTGAGATAATAATTCATTAGATATAATGTCTTTCCAGAACTTGAAGTTCCATTAAGAAGAACTATAATCCCTGGCTTCAATTGAATCCGCCTTTCATAATTTTATTTTTGCGTATCTTTCAGCTAACAGTGTATTTACGAACTTAACGAAAATTATCAATTTTGAAGTATTCGCGAAGTTATTGAACAATCCTGCCCGTTAGTGTAATGAAGCATCCAATCATTGTGGTCGGCTGCTTTCGTTTTTTTATAAAACAAACGTTCCCCGATAGCTTAAACCTCGGACCTATCAAATAAATACTTTATAATTGAATCTGCACATTCTTCTGAGGAATTTATGTGTGTATTGACAGTACAATTGTATTGTATATCTTTGGCCATAATATTATTTTGCCACTCAGATTGGTCTTCAGTTCTATCTCCACGTTCAATATTTCTTTGGCGACAAATGTCTAAAGGACAAAAAACTTCGACAATATAGAAAGGATACCC
>NZ_JBFTPZ010000081.1:0-15824 GCF_056398745.1 Paenibacillus sp. 01T424
GCTGATTGTGATCATTGAGACGGAACGGTTAATTTTAAGAGATTTTGTGACCAATGATTTCGAAGATATACATGTGTATGCATCGAATCCGATCGTAGTGAAGTACATGTTATGGGGACCAAACTCGAAAGAGGATACACAAAGCTATATGAATATGATAGCCGATATGCAAAAGCAACAGCCTCGACTTGGTTATGAACTCGCAGTGGTCATGAAAGAGAACAATCAGTTGATCGGTGGTTGTGGAATTCACATCATCAAGCCTTCACAAGGAGAGCTTGGTTATTGCTTTAATCATAACTATTGGGGAAGCGGCTTCGCATCAGAGGCTGCGGCTGCCTTGCTTGAATTTGGATTCCGTGAGCTCAGTCTTCATCGCATATTTGCAACCTGTCGCCCAGATAACATTGGTTCGGCTAAAGTGCTGCAAAAAATAGGGATGAAATATGAAGGACATATTAGAGAGCATATGCGCCATAACGAGAAATGGCATGATTCCTATCAATATTCCATTTTAGAAAATGAATATGTATAGAAGAGCCACTTTTCAAAAGGTGAGGTGACAGTGATCATGGTTAGTGAAGAGGATAAAGCAATCATTAATAATTATGTTGCTGCTTATAATTCATTAGATGTAGCGGGAATGGTTAAGTTTTTGCATAACGATATTATATTCAGGAATGTTTCCAATGGCGAAATTAACACTGAAACCAGAGGTATACAAGAGTTTATACAATTGGCGGAAAAATCCTCAAAGATGTTCTCTAGCCGCTGTCAGACAATCATGAGCTATCATGCTGTAGAGGACAAAGTAGAAGTGCAGATTGATTATGAAGGAACACTTGCTGTTGATTTGCCTAACGGATTAGGCGCAGGAGACAAAATACAGTTAAAAGGGAAATCAATATTTGGGCTGGTAGACGGAAAAATTTTTATGATAGAAGATTATAGTTGAAGATAATTGCTAACAGAATAACATTCATTGGAGGTGCTTCACCGTGAAGACAATTGGTCTGATAGGCGGCATGAGCTGGGAGTCATCTGTGCTCTATTACCAAACCATTAATCAAAAGATAAAAGAAAAGTTAGGGAAACTTCATTCTGCAAAAAGTATCATGTATTCAGTAGATTTCGAAGAAATTAAGACTCTCCAGGAACAGGGGAAGTGGGACGAAGCAACTGAGATCATGATTGATTGTGCACAAAAACTAGAATTAGCCGGAGCAGAGTTCATTATAATATGTACGAATACGATGCACAAAATGGCCAAAGAAGTAGAGGATGCGGTATCCATCCCACTGCTTCATATCGCAGATGCAACAGCAAATGAAATAATTAAAGATGGAATAAAGAAGGTTGCTTTGCTTGGTACGGCTTTTACAATGGAACAGCAATTTTACAAGGGAAGACTAAGTGAAAAGTTTGGGCTTGATGTCATTATTCCTAATGAGTCAGAACGAAAGATTATACACGACATCGTCTATGAAGAGCTTTGCCTTGGAATCATAAACGAACAATCCAGAGAATCATATTTAAAGATCATTAATCGTCTTAGTGAGCAGGGAGCAGAAGCTATCATTCTTGGGTGTACAGAAATAACACTGCTCGTATCGCAAGAAAATTGCACTGTCCCATTATATGATACAGCAAGAATTCATGCGGAGTGTGCAGTTGATTTTTCTTTAAGTGAGGAAATTTTTCGCTAACGTTCAGAGTTGATTACTTTAATAAGAGTTATTAATAATCTGCCGGAAGAATCCTTAACGTATTTATGTGATGTTGATATCATCAACTTATGACATTAGAATGGCTTATTCGCGACTATCTAGTGCATATGGAACATCATATAAACAATCAGATATTAAATTAATGCAAATGGATGAAATGGGAAAGGCGACCGCTAAGGGTCGCCTTTAATTATACGATCTACTTGATTTTACAAATCTCTTTATCCATAAGCATTTTAATAAATAATCCGCCTTGAACGGTACGGTTTTGGAAGCCTACCATCTTTGCAGTGCTTGTTGAATACCAGTCGCTCATTGGAACACGGCTCTCGGTTTTATCATACGCATGCCAGAGGCGGTCTACAATGGAATTGAAATCTTCCTTATTGTCGCAGAGTGTCGCACTCCAAACGATCCAATCCGATTTGGTGTAGGTGTCACGATTATCAAGCATGAGGCCAAACTCACCTGAATGTCTCTCCAGATAGGCTTTAGTCTCAGCTTTAAATGTATCTTTAGGGAACAATTCGAGACCGAATAATTGATCCCATACCGCATTGTATTTCATGCTAAAGGAATCAGGACGGTCAAATGCTAAACGATAGGTTCCGTCTTCATTAGCAGCCATGACGAGCCAGTTATCTATCATTCCTTTTGCAACATTCATTAATTCCTCTGACTTTTTCTCGTCTCCAGCCATACGGTTTAGAATCGCAAAGCTTGCGATACCCATAATAGCCTTAATCGATAAGTTACAGTTATGCGCGAGATGCCCTGCAAAATCATCCGTACACAGCTGGTTGTCAGGATCTACACCATTGTTAATTAAATAATTGCACCATTTCTCAAGATGGTCCCAGTTCTCTTTGGCAAAAGATACATCATTCTCCGTGACCGCAACAGCAGCTGTGCAAATCAGCATATTTCCACATTCTTCAACGGGCATTTGCCAAGTAGGGCATGTGCCGTGACTATAGACTTGGCCGTTAACGAGTGGATAGGTTCCCGCATCGTGTGGTGCAAAATCATAATACCAAATATCAGTAGCAGCGTATTTAAAAATAGGGCGCAGCATCCCTTTAACGAGCTCTGGGTTGTAAATCAAAAATTGCGGTATGGATGGATACGTAACGTCTACCGTAGCTGCACAGCCATTGCTGAAATTTTCTTTGGATATAAAGAGAACGTTTCCATCGGTATCCGCACAAACCTTATGACCTGCAATTGCTTGTCTGTAGGCTAAGGATACTAGTTCCGCGTACTTCTCGTTGCCTGATTCTGCAGCTTCTGCAAATAGAGTGGATGAGAACTGTTCACACTTTTCAAATAGGTTGTCGTACTCAGATAAAGCCTGCTTCAAGGCATCTTCGATGGTTTCACCGTCTTTTTTCCAATAAGCATTAAGCGGCTCATTAAAATATTCAATCGCTTTGATATCATCATATGCAACAGCAAAAAGCGCATTTGCGTTTTCACCTGTATTTACAGGGATAGACAGCTCAATGTTATGGCTTACCGTACCGTATTCATGTGTATTGGCTACATCGATGACAGAAGCCTTTTCATGATTAGAAGCGAGGTATAAATAACCCCAGTTAATTCTAAGATCATCACCAGCTTTATTTAAAACATTTTGAAATTTGCTTCCAATCTTGCCGCATGTAAAACCTGGCTCGCTAATATCTTTGTAATCGACTGGGAATTCATATTTAAAGTTTTGACATAACTCATCATCGACATTTATTTTTATAGTCACATCATGTGCTTCGCCATTGTTAGATTCGGCTTGTACATGAATATAAGACACGGGTCTAGACATAAGCTTTAAATCATCCATTAAAAGAGGGGTAGTAAACGTAACGAGTAAATGGATTTCATCAGAAGTAAAACGATATTTGCTGGATAATGCATTAATATCTACACCTGTTTGTTTCATTTTTATACCATTATCATTGCCGCCCATAAAACAATATTCTTTTCCGTTAACCACAGCGGCACCGACTAATTTATGAGGTTGGCCCGTCCAATGTTTGGTATCAGCTTCGTTCAGTTCGTTAGCCATAGACCAAACAGAAAAATAAGGATCTACAGTTATAAGTGGGACAGCTGGTGCTCGCATAATCATAGTAATTCCTCCTAAGTTAGATGAAAATGAATGAAATGCAAAACGATTGAATAATGTTATCTGTTGCTGTAATATACAATTTATCATACAAATTACGGTCTGATAATAGAAGTTATCACAATAGATGTGAGGAATATCACAATGAAAGAAACTGTTTATAGCTTTTGGCATCTGCTAGATCCTAAACTTCCATTGAACATCGTAATGGCAGGAATTTCTTATTGCGACAAGAATTATATCATCGAGAGAAAAGGTGAAAATTTATTTTCATTTGAGTATATTATGGATGGAAGCGGTGTGCTCGAGATAGAATCCCAAACGCTGTATCCTCAGAAAAATGATGTATATCTCTTAACTAAAAATAGTTATCATAAGTATTATGCCAGCGAGGAAAATCCGTGGGTTAAAATATGGGTCGTTTTTAATGGGGATTTTGCAGAAAGTTTATTTAAGCATTACTTGCCAGCAGACACCTATATTGTGAAAGATTGCAACATTCTTTCTTATATGAATGAAATTATTAATATTGCATCTGCCAAGCAAAAAAACTACTCTGATATTACAGATGAGATTTCAGTTATTGTGTTAAAAATCATATTGCATTTAAAAAACCATTTGGAAAATAAAGTGCTCTCTATTCCTGAGCGCATTAAACAATGTTTGGATTTAAACATCGAGAATGCTATCGATATTAACGATGTTTCATTACAGCTTGGATATTCGAAAAACTACATTATTAAATTATTCCGAGAATGTTATGGTATAACGCCTTATACTTATTTTCGCAATCGCAAAATAGAGCTCGCCAAGCAATACTTGCTTAACACGAATCTAAACATCAACGAGATATCTACAAAGCTGAATTTTGCCGACCAGCATTATTTCTCTTCATCATTTAAAGCGATTGCGGGCATTACTCCTTCGGAATATAGAAAAAACAGAACTAATCAATTTATAGATGCGGAGGGGTACTCTTGAACATCTACGTAGTCAGACACTGCAAGGCAGAAGGGCAATCGCCAAGTGCTAAGCTTACCGAAGAAGGTTATCTGCAAGCGGAGCGGGTAGCTGAATTTCTGCAGGGCAAACATATCGAACATATCATTTCGAGCCCGTTCCTAAGGGCCATTCAATCTATTTCTCCATTAGCTGAAAAAATTCAGGTAAACTGTCATGTGGATGATCGCTTGTCAGAACGAGTTTTATGTGGCGAAAGCAATGTTAACTGGCTTGAAATGCTTCGTCATACTTTTACAGATCTGGAGATATGTTATGAAGGCGGCGAATCCAGTACTTCTGCGATGAATCGTGCCTTAGCGGTAATAACCGATGTGAGAAATAGCGGGTTTGGCAATGTGGTTATCGTTACCCACGGAAACTTAATGTCCTTGCTGCTTAAGCATTATGATCACAAATTCGGTTTTGAGGAATGGGCATCCTTGTCTAATCCTGATGTCTATCATTTGCAGTTTGAAGGTGAATTACCGATGATACAGCGAATTTGGAATGGCTGAGCTAGATTATTAATAATACAAGGAGGCGATAGGTTTGTACGAATATATGTATGTTGAAACATCATTGGGCGGGTTTTTCTCAGAGGCAAAACATCGAGAAACGATTGATGAATATGCAAAAGAAGGATGGAGATTAGTACAGGTTTTACCGACACATTATAATGGTCACGGAAAACCAACGGCGTATGAAATTATTTTCGAACGTTTAATATCAAATAGGGGCGCAAACACGTAAAAGTGTTGCGTCCCTTTTTTAATCAAGTCATTCATAAAACAAAGCTATTTTCTACTTCCAGTATTTCTCGATAATAGCATCACGGCCAGAATATACTCTTGATTCCTTATAGAACTTTGGATTTTTACGGTGATAGTTCTGGTGATACTCTTCCGCTGGATAGAATACTTCCGCTTCTTGAATCTCTATTACAATCGGCTTGTCAAAACGGCCGCTCTTCCCAAGCTCTTCCTTGGATAATTGAGCAAGTTGGCGCTGTTCTTCTGTGTGATAAAAGATGGCAGCACGGTATTGGCTCTTGCGGTCATTGCCTTGTCCTACAGCATCTGTAGGGTCAATTTGCGGCCAATAAAGCTCAAGCAATTTTTCATATGGGAAGATGTCCGAATCATAAGTGATTTGTACGACTTCCAAATGACCGGTTTCACCAGTCAATACTTGCTCATAAGTAGGGTTCTCTAGCGTTCCGCCCATATAGCCGGACAGAATGCCATGTATGCCGGGCTGTTCTTCAAAAGGACTTACCATACACCAGAAACAGCCCCCGGCAAACGTTGCTTTTTGTATCATTTGCTCTCCCCATTTCCTTAACTAATTAATAAAGCGTTCGTATGAACACTTATTATAAGCTTGATCATTTAATCAGTCTATTGCTTTGGTGGCTTCATAAGAGACATTGTCTAGAAATTCCAAAGCTTTTGCAGTAAACTAATTGAATCTAATTATATCTATTTATAATCAAATAGTACATGACATTCATTTGGAAGTAGGGGATTACTTATGATTTTTGTTTTTGATTTAGATGGAACCATCTGCTTTAAAGGACAGCCTGTTTCAGAAAAGATTTTAAGTGGTTTGGAGGAATTAACTCAAGCAGGGCATGAAGTTATTTTTGCTTCCGCTCGTCCCATTCGAGATATGCTTCCTGTTCTTCATCAACGTTTTCACAACTTTTCTCTTATAGGAGGAAATGGTTCTCTTATTTCTAAGGATGGCAGCATGATCGCTATAGAAACTTTTAATGAAGATTTACGCCTTAACATGTTAAAGCATATTGAAGCGCATCAAGCGACATATTTGATTGATAGCCATTGGGATTATGCCTACACCGGTTCTTTAGAGCATCCGATATTAAAAAATGTTGATGCCTCCAAACTTGCTAAGCTTGTTGCAGTAGAGTCGCTGGAGACCATCGTCAAAATACTAATCCTTACCGCGAATGATATGGAAGCTTTGGAGCAAAAGCTTGCAAGCCTAGAAGTTGTTATTCACAGGCATCGTAATGAAGCTGTCATTGATATTAGTCCAACTCATATTCATAAATGGAGTGCCCTGCAAAAATTAGGGGTGGAAGCCAAACAATTTATTGCATTTGGGAACGATGCCAACGACATTTCGATGTTTCAAAACGCGAAGCATGCGGTCATGATTGGCCATCATGATGAGCTGGCTCTTTATGCATCGGAAGTGATTCCGCTCGCGGGCAATTGCGAAGAACAGATCGTAGAGAAACTGAAGGAGCTCGCTGGCAAGCATGTTCCATTGAATTCATAAATGCTTTTGAGTGATAAGATTTTATTAGAGAACAGCAACATAAGGAGCTCATTATGGAGGAACAATGGATAATTGCAAAACATGATCCAGAATGGAAAAATCAATTTAATGATATCGCTCTAAAAATAAGAAATGCTTTGGGAGATTTGGTCGTTCGTATTGACCATGTTGGCTCAACTTCGATTGCTGGTTTAGATGCGAAGCCCATTATTGATATTCAATTATCCGTTATTGATTTTGAAACGATCATAAACCATAAGAGTGAGATGGAGAAAATAGGCTTCATATATCGAGAAGAAAACGCAGATAAAACGAAAAAGTATTTTCGAGAAATACCGGGCAGTCGAAGAACGCATATTCATGTAAGGCAGTCAGGTAGTTTTTCAGAACAATTAACTTTATTGTTTAGAGATTATTTGTGTGCGCACCCTGACGACTGTTTAAGATATGCCCGGGAGAAACATCGATTGTTTGAGCTTTATAAGGATGAACGCTCCAAGTATGTAGAAGGCAAAGGGCCTATCGTTTGGGATATCATTCAGAAAGCACATATTTGGTCGCAAGAAGCGGGTTGGAAACCATCGGCTTCAGATATGTGAAGGATAAACGTCTTATTAAAAAGGGAGGAGCTGCATGCAAGCGCAGCTCCTCCTTTCCTACATTAATAGAATCTTATGTTCTTACATACCCGATTCTTTAACCAGACGTTTGACCATAGAATGAAGATTCAGCGATTTTAAACTTAAGTTCAGCTCATGGTTAAAAAAGAGGATCAAACCCGATTTGTTGTCTGGATTAAACATCGTTATCGTGAGCACTCCGGGATCAGAGCCGTTGTGTCCGATAACCTTGCCCTTGCTGACACCTTTCAAGTAAAGACTATCCAGCGCTGAATAGCTCCATCCGAGTGCCTGATTGCCATTATCCGACTGCGGTTTGAACATCTTATCAAGTGTGGCCTGCGATAGGATGGTTCCGTTCTCGGCCTGCCCGCCGTTCATGATGGCAAGATAGAACTTAGCAAATTCGGTGGTCGTCGTCTTCAACGTACCATCTGGATAAGTTGGGAAGGAATAGGGCACTAGCGGTTTATGTTTTGCATCATATTGCACGGCAAGTACGTCATTGCTTAATAAATCTTTATGCAGCCATTTGGTATGCTTCATGCCTACCGGGTCAAAGATATGCTGCTGCGTATATTCGGGAAAAGGTGTTTTGGTAATCTCTTCGACTAAATAGCCGAGTAAACCATATCCGACATTGCTGTAGTTGAACGCCGAACCAGGTTTATCTTTCGTAAAGTTTTTTTCTTCGTCGTACCATTTTCCTCCCGGAACGAGAAAATCCTTCATGAACTGCGCGAGTGTAACCGTTGAGTCGCCACCACCACTGTTCGAAGTGTAGAGGCTGTCGTACAGCTTCCAATTGTTATCAATTCCTGAAGTATGATTTAACAGCATGCGGAATGTAATAGGAGTGTCTGGAAATTTAGGATGAACAATACTTATCGGCAAAAATGTATTTATGTCATCATCCAGCTTAATGGTTCCTTTCTCAACAAGCTGCATGACGGCCGTGGCAGTCACTGTTTTGGAAACGGAGGCAATCTGAAATACCGTGTCATTTGTGATCGGTATATCTTTTTCCCTGTCAGCGTCTCCGTAATTAATAATGCGATCAATTTGATTGTCTTTGATTATTGCGATGGATACGCCTGTCATGCCTGATTTCTTCATTTTGACCTGGACGAATTTCTCAAGATCCTTAGGGTTAGAGAAGTCAACCTGAATGAAAGTAATCGTTGCGAAAGCAATTATGAGTGCTCCCAAAATAAGTCCAATGATTTTCCAAACCCGACCCTTCTTCCTTTTCTTCTCCATCATGACGCCACCTTCCGCCTTTTCTCAGGCCGAGTATTTATAACATTTTTTAACCTTACCAGATATAGTAAAAAATCAATTCGCACCGCAGTCGAGTTTGTTGCCTCGACTTTAGACTAGATCGTGCGGGAAATTTGAATTATTATTCTTTTGTTTGTATAATAATTCAACCAGAAATGATGGACAATTTTAATGGCACATTTTACAACAAAATCATTAGAGGTTAGGAGCAATTGAAATGAAAATAAGTAAACAATCTGCTGAACATTATATTTGGGGAGACAACTGTGATGGTTGGCATTTAGTTAAAAATAAGGAATTAAGCGTTATTCACGAAAGAATGCCAGCAAATACTGCGGAAGTAAAGCATTATCATCAAGATGCTAAACAATTTTTCTTTATCTTATCAGGAACAGCTGCTATGGAAATTGGTGATCAAGAGGTGTTTTTAAATCAACATGAAGGAATCGAGGTTCCACCTCAAATCCCCCATCAAATGTTTAATAAATCCAACGAAGAAATTGAATTTTTGGTTATATTTCAACCGAATAGCAGAGGTGACAGGTACGTAATAGATTAATGGAATTAGCCGGCGAATAACATTGATGGGTTTGTTAGTAAGTTAAGGGTAGGAGGGGGAAATAGAGAATCCGTAATTATGATATCATGTAAATATAAGGTATTTGTGAATCTTAATAGACAAAGATAGTTTTTAGGGGGAAAGGGGAGATATGTTGTGAAAGAAAGTAGAATTATTTTAGCGATAATTGTTTTCGGTCTTTCCTGTTATAGTCTAACGACTAAAAACTTTGAAATGATGCCATATTTGATGTTATTTCTAGCCATATTTATGTTAGTAACAGGACTAGCTGAATTTCAAAAAGACAGAAAAAGTTTTTGGGGTATATGAGCATTATTGTTTTTTTATTTACTTTATTTGTTTCCATTCAAGGTTTCTTATTGAATTAGCGGAAGGAGTTAGATATGAAAACGTTTATTTACATGGTCAGGCATGGAGATTCACCTAAAGGAGAAGGGAAGGAGAGAACGCGTGGGCTAACTGAAAAAGGGATTTCAGATGCCCGTATCATAACTGAAATATTGAAAGAAGAGGGAATAGACAATTATATTTCAAGCCCATACAGAAGGGCGATATTGACGATAGAGGAACTAGCGCAGTTTTCTGGCAAAGAAGTATTGGTTTTTGAGGATCTTAAAGAAGTAAACTTTTTAAAAGATGATGAAATCATGCCCGATTTGGAATTGTATCCATTGGTTAAGAAGATGTTCTCTGACCCGGAGTTTTTGTCGCCAGGAGGGGAATCTATTAAGGCTTGTCAGGATCGGTCCATCACAATTCTCAATAAAATGTTAAACGAATATAAAGGACAGAAGATTGTTATAGGAACACATGGAGCTGTTATGACTTTGATGATGGGGTATTTTGATCGTCAGTACGATTTGGACTTTTTATTAAAGACCTCAAAGCCGGATATCTATAGATTGGAATTCGAGGGTGAAATGTTAATAGGAATGGAGAGATTATGGAACACAACTACAGTGTGAGATAATTAAACTATGTTTATTTAAGCATGGGTTACGCTAGGGAGATAGGATGAAAATGATTAAGTATATTATTTTTGATTGTATGGAAACCATAGTTGATTTAATTGAGCTCCCAAATGCAAGTGATTATGCTTACTGGTCTTATGCGAATTCTGGTGTTGAACAGTATTGGGTAAATTTTGATGAGTATTATGAAAAATATAAGCTTGCCAAAAAAACATTAAGTGATAGTTATAAGACACATCAAGAATATGAAATGAAACAAAGAATTGAGTTTATCGTTAACAACACAACCTCTATTAAACAAAATAGACAAGCAGTTATAGATCGTTTATACGAAAATTACTGGGATACCTATAAGTCTAAATGTTTTATTAAGGAAGAAACTAAGCAGGCGGTTGCACAACTTAAAGAAAAATATCATTTGGCAATCGTGTCTAATTTCATGATTAGGGATGGCATAGAAGAGCTGCTGGATATAAATAATTTGATCCATAGTTTTGATTTCATTGTGACTTCCATTGGATTTGGATGGAGAAAACCTGACCCAAGAATTTATAAATACGCAATTGATAAATCTGGTTGTCAGGAGCATGAGATCCTATTCATTGGTGATGATTATGAGAATGATTACGTGGCACCAAGGAAATATGGCATGCATTCACTATGGTTAAACAAGACTAACGAAAAGAAAGATCAAATTGATCAAATTCACGACTTTTATGAATTAACAAGAAAATGTTTAGAGTAGATGCTAAGTTGGAAAACCCGCTTATATTCGATTACATATTGTTACATATAAATGGCAGCCTATGACTTTTTTCGTCCAAGGCTGCCATTTTTTTATTAGGCTGATCTAAGCATAATTTAAATTGAATCCGAGCAACTTGCTTCTTTTGGAATATTAAATTGAAATTAGTACCAAAATAGAGTGAGGATTTACGGATTGTATAGATATGGATGTGATTTCATTTGAGCGGTTCGGGTAATAAAATCAGCTTTGTGCAAATATTTATGATGTTTTCATTAATGAATGGCCTTACCAGCCACGTTATCGTAAATCCGATGATTTTGTCTGCGTCCAAACGTGATTCGTGGATTACTGTACTGATGACAGGTGTGTTTTTTCTTATTTGGATTTTGCTATTGGTCTGGATAATGAACCGATCAGGTCAGCAAGAGTGGAAAAAGTGGCTATCCCGCAGGAGTTCCCCTTTTGTTTCTTGGCTCCTTATCCTTCCCGTTTGCATTCAGATGTATCTCATTGGCGGTATGACCGTCATCCATACGGCTACATGGCATGTTACAAATTATTTGCCCTCTACTCCTAAGATGCTGCTCGTTGTCTCATTGGTATTATTTTGTACAGCCATGTCTATGTGGGGATTAAAGGTCATTGCGATCGTTGCAGGCGTGTTGCTTCCGCTTGTTGCTTTGTTAGGCATTTTTGTCGGTTCATTTAATTCTCCAATGAAAGATTTTTCGTTATTAAAGCCTGTACTTGAGCATGGATGGGGCCCGGTTTGGAACGGAATGGTTTATTCCGGCGCAGGTTTTGTGGAGTTGATGGCGCTTATCGTGCTGCAGCATCATTTGAAGACGAAAGTTCGAGCTTGGCAGCTGCTTTTATATGGCGTATTTTCCATCGTCATTTCACTGGGGCCTATCGTTGGTGCGATTACAGAGTTTGGTCCCATAGAAGCATCCCATCAAATGACTTCGCCATACGAGCAGTGGAGGCTCGTGAAAATTGGGCAATTTGTTGAGCATCTAGACTTTTTATCCATCTTTCAATGGCTGTCTGGCGCGATTGTTCGCATAAGCTTATCGGTGTATTTATTCGTTGAATTGCTTTCTCTTCGTCAAGCACGCAGTCGACACTGGGCAATAGCTATCATTATGGTGAGTTATATCCTTCTGTCACTGTTTCGAGTAAACGAATATACCTTTTATTTATGGATGGATCGTTATTACATGCCAATCTCGCTGGCGGTATTGTTGTCCTTTTCATTTTTATGGATGATTGCCGCCCTGTTCTTAGGATCTGCCTCAAAGGAGGGAAAAACATGAATGGACAAGCACAGTCAAATTCAGAGATCTGGAATGAGGAAAGCTTAAGGGCTCTCTTTGAGGGTTCATCAGATGTCAAAATCCAAGCTTGCCACTTTGGAGAACAAGAAAGCGTTGAAGTCGTGATTGCTTTTGCAGAAGGACTGAGCCATTCAGCCGACATTGGTAAGTTTATTTTACCAGAGCTTAATCGACTCTTTAAAGAACAGGGCTCATTCAAGGATCCAATTGTGCGGTTGTCGAATGTGTTGTCGATTACGGAATTTACAGAAGCGACCGAGGACGCGCTATCGGAGGCTATATTTCAAGGGGATCTGCTGCTCATATTCACTGAAGATAATAAAGTGGCTTTTGTAAGCATAGCAGATAAGCCAACAAGACAGCCATACGAATCCAGTACAGAAATTTCGGTTAAGGGACCAAGGGATGGGTTCGTTGAAGATATTACTGTAAATATTGCCTTAATCCGTAAACGGCTTCGAAGCCCTTCTCTCCATGTAGATAATTTGACAATAGGACGAAGAACAAAGACGCGGATAGGGATTCTTTACTTTTATGACATCATTAATCCTAAGATTTTGGAGGATTTACGCACGCGATTGGACAAGATTGATATTGACGGTTTAATCAGCATTAGCCAGCTAGAGGAATTGTTGTCTGATTTCAAATTCAAGCTATTGCCGATTATGGATTTTACCGGAAGACCCGATTATGCCGTCCAAAGCTTGCTTTCGGGCCGTGTAGTACTCATTATCGATGGGCTGCCGATGGTGTTAATTGCGCCTGCGGGTCTATCACTTATTTTAAAATCTCCAGAGGATGCCCATTTCAACTATGCGTATGTTTCATTCTCAAGAATAATAAGAGGAATCAGCTTATTCCTGTCTATCTTTTTGCCAGCCATTTGGGTTGCGTTAGTGTCGTTTCATCAAGACCAAATTCCATTTCAAATGATGGCTACCATTTCCGTGACTAGGCTGGGGCTGCCGCTTTCTTCGCATATGGAAATGTTTTTGCTGCTCATGCTGCTAGAAATATTTAGGGAAGCGGGAGTAAGGCTTCCTAACGCAATCGGTCAGACACTGACGTCAATTGGGGGGTTGATCATTGGAGATGCAGCCATTCGAGCGGGTTTGGTTTCGCCGTCAGTTGTTGTAGTTGGTGCGATTACCGCCGTTTCGGGGGTAACTCTAGTGAATCAGACGTTAAGCACGCAGGTTAGTATTTTGAGGCTGTTCTTTTTTACACTATCCGCAATTCTCGGCATGTATGGCGTGATCTTAGGTATGGTACTGCTCATTGGTTACATGGGTACTATAAAATCATTTGGCGTAAGCTATTTGGCGCCTTTATCTCCGCTATCCGTCAGGGAGCTGCTTATTTCTTTCTTGAGATTGCCGTGGGATAAAATCAACAAACGACCTACCGCGCTGCAAACGAAAGATCCCGATAAGAAGAAGGAGGATTAGACATGTATATTTTCCGGGCAATAAGCGTGCTTCTGTGCAGTATTATGATTCTAAGCGGTTGCACGAGTATGCCGGAAATTCAAAATATGGCATATGCGACGGCTATTGGCGTCGACTTTAAGGACGGGAAATGGATTGCCTACACACAAATACTCAATTTCTCAAATATCTCGCATAGTGAACAAGTTAGTCTTGGTAAAGCTGTCCCCGTATGGGTAGGCAAAGGGGAAGGGAAAACCATGGCATTAGCATTAACTGACATTAGCAGAACATCCCAGCTGCAGGTGTTTTGGGGTCATGTTAAAGCTGTTGTTATGACAGAAGCGGTGCTCAAGAAGGGTGTCACTGATGTGTTTAGCGCGATTAATCGTTACAGGGAAGTAAGGTACAATATTCTGATCTATGGAACAAAGAGGAGCTTGCCAGAAATATTTATTCAGAAATCGATTTTGAATTTATCCCCACTGGAAACGATCATGTTTACGGCTAGTCAAATGCATTCAATCGTTTCCGTAATCCTTCCTGTTACTGTAAATCGCGTTATTGCGGATTTAAATGAACCTGGAGAGCCGGCAATGATTCCATCACTTGACCTTGATTCTAAAGATTGGTCGGAAGACGAACAACCAAAGCCGATGTTCAGCCTATCAGGTGGTTATTTTTTCAAGAAAAACAAGATGATAGGATGGATGTCAGGACGGGATCTGCTAGGGATTAGATGGGCGGAAGAGGGACTGAAACGTATACCGCTTCAAGTTAATGCCCACGGCTCACCGGCTGCCGTTATTGAATTTTCATCTCCTAGAATGAAAATTAGACCCGAAACGGAAAAGGGAGAAACTCGCTATAATCTTGAAGTTGAGGCAAAGGGCATTGTCATTGAGCTAATGCAAGACGTAACCATTAACCATTTGAAGGAATGTGCTGCTGATGCCATCCGCAAGGAAATCATGAACACCTATAGTAAAGCGTTAAAGTCCCAAATCGATCCGTTTCATCTCAGACAATCGCTTTATCAGTCATCACCCGCGGAGTTTCGGCGCTTGTCCAGCACCGATGATTTTTTCTTGAAAAATGATTCTATCAAGAACATTCAAGTAAATGTCAATCTAATGAATACGGGGAAATATAAGGGGACAAAAAATTAATTGAAGCAGTCATTTGGACTCTAAGCAAGATTCCTCGCAACTCTTGTAACAAGAGCACAATCATGAAGCCTCTACTAATCATAGATTAAAAGGAGCATGATAGTGGGAGGTGAGCTTTAATGGAGGAAATGTATCGTTTCGGCAGAAATAATATGAACTGTAGAGTGCGTGTTCGGACTCGTGATGGCCGTTGCCACGAAGGCGTTATCGTAAATGTTGATAGAAACAATATATATTTACGGACATCGGACAGAGTAAGAACATCAGCATATTATGGTAATGGGTACGGCAATGGATATGGTTATGGTTTTGGGGCAGGTCTACTGACTTTGTCATTGTTTACGCTTCTTGCTATAGCTTTGATTTAAATAAAGAAACCTCAAGTCCATAGTGAAGTGCACCCCTTAGAATAGACATTGGAAAAACCCCTAGGTTATTCCGATGAAATTCTAGGGGGTGTATTTTTGTGGCGGTTAAAGGGCAAAAGTTTAAGCATTATGAAGATACAACGAAAGTGGAGGCAATCCGCTTACATG
>NZ_JBFTPZ010000082.1:0-15278 GCF_056398745.1 Paenibacillus sp. 01T424
CAGCCCCAATTATTTCTTCTATCGTCTGTTGTCGCATTTGTCCGATAGTTGTTTGCATTCATACCCGTGTTATTTGCTCCATAGCCATCTCCATAGCCATTCATTTGATTAGTGGTTGTGTTGTTTGTTCCATAACTGTTCATACGATTGTTATCTGTTGTCATCCTATCTACTTGATTTGATTGTTCCGCGAAGGCAGGGAAACACAGTGCGGATGATAGGATTGTAAAGGCAAATAGCAACGAGTAAATTTTTTTCATACTCACTAATTCTCCTTGTGTTCAAATTTTTTTTACCGTTTATAAGTTGCCCTTACTATAAAAAAATATTCTGCTTTTATGTATCTCAATGAATAATCAAATACATGGGAGGGATTTATATATGGCTGAATAACATTTTTTTTGAATGAAACCTACAAGAAAAAGGAGGAGGCTACAAGTTCCTCCCCTCAATTTAGCTAGAGGATGTTAGGCCCAATTACCTCACCGCTGAAATGGACCTCATTGATTACAGGATTAGCGAAATTAGTAATTGGGATTGGTGCACCATCCGTAATTACACTAAATCCGGAGGCTGGGCCAGCTGCTGCAGTTAAAAAATAAATTGAATTAGGACCAGTTAATCCTGTATCGGTACATGCAAAAGTTGTTGTAATGGTTCCTTGCACCAGAGTATTACCTGTTCCTGAGAAGTTAATCTGGGTTACACTTCCGGAGTCTACTACTGAGGCAACACGCACACCTAATAATGGAGCATCTCGAAAAAAGCTGAAGTTCATGACTTGGCTTGCCAAGGCTAATTCGGGGGCAACTTCGCTTATGAAGTTAAAGCTCCATACGATGGTTGCTTTTAATGCCACTCGACTATTTATATTAACATTACTTAAAGTTATTGACTGGTTACTGACTTGAACTTCCGGACCAATCATAGCAGGTGACACTGGAAGTACGATTGTTGTAATGGCTGGACCACCGGTAATCATAGGATCGGGAATCTGAAAAAAATCATAAAAAGTAAGAAGTCCAACTCCTGAAGTACCAGGTAATCCCTGCGGACCGGTTGGACCCTGTGGCCCGGGAGGCCCTGCAGCCCCTGCAGCCCCTTGTGTTCCATTCCGTGCAAGCACTTTAATAATTCGTCTTTTGCGTCTCCCTTTAATTAAGGAATTATGTTTACATCTCTTTGGGCTATTTCTTTTCAAACCTATTTTAAGCCTAGTAGTGGAACATTTCATCGAATACACCTCCTCACATAGATGCCTTATTTTATGATTTTGTTGGAATGGTGTGTTAGACAGTTGACTAGATTTATCGAGAGTAAATGATTGCGACCTAAGTTTTATTCAAAATTAAATAAATTGACGGACAGATTTGAATATTCTATTACTTAACTACTTCAATATGCTCTTTAGCAATTATCCATGCTGTTGTAACACATAGATACGCAATTAAGTAGGAAATGAATGTCCAACCTATATTCCATCCGTTTCCGTACATTACGAATCCAAATAGAAGGGCTGTGTATTCAAGGACAGTGGTGAGTAAGCTGAAAATCAAAATAAAGATAACTGGATGGAGTCGAAAAGTTCTTTTTGAAAGATTGTAAATTAATAGAGAACCTAAAACAGCGTATAGCCCCAAATCCATAGGTAATGCGGAAATAGTTTCATTTTTCTCGAAAATAGGTTTAAAATCCCAAAAACCAAAATAGATGCCTATTGTATTTATAATCATTGAAATTACTGCCGTTACAGGACTAATGACAATAAATAGGATCGGTTGTTTTCGAACTATGAACGATGCTAAAACCCAAGGAATTATGAAGCCAAAAATAATATTGTATAGCATTTTTAGTTTCACTCCGTATTGAAAGTTTTTATATGAAGTATCGTCATAAAAGCGAGTAGATATTCAATTAACTTTATGTTCAAGTCTGAATACGGAAGAACATGGAGGGCTGTATGGAGGAACAAAAAGAGTTAGAGGACATTAAAAACAAGTTGACTGAAATAAAACAATATGATGATTATTTTTGGCTGCGGTATTTGCAAGAGAATACGATTTTTGACACCGATAACATCAAGGCTCAAAAGGATTGGTTAATAGCCAGCCTAGAACGATTTATCCAATTGTCACCAGCAGGTGCTTTCAAGGGCAACGAAGGAGGATCACTATGAGAAATTTTTCAATTCATTGTATCTTGATGCGAAATACGATCTTATATTTGCCGTAGAAGCTGCCAATGAGAGTGAAGCAAGACTTAGAGCTGAAGAGGAATTAAGAAACGACGGGCTACTGGATAAAGTTGATCAAAACTTTGAAATTAACTAAGGAGAGGCTATGTAAAGACCAATTACTAATCAAGATCTCGATGATTATACCGTATCAAAATGTGTGATAAGAAAATGAAACGTACCAAAAATCAAATATACAGTTTTTGAAACGCTTTATAGTGTCTTTTTTTAGTGTATCAAAAAGCATGCTTTTTGAGACTTTGTCCGTTTGGACGGTAATTTCGATGGTCACTTCCGTTTCATTAACTCTACGAAAACCTAAGACTGGAAATATCAAAAGTAAGCTTGAATCTGTAATAATAAGTTAATAGTTTAAGATGCCATGAAACAGCAAAAATAATCAACAAAACGAAACAATAAACAATTTTGTATTTTAAAATAGTTAAACTAAAAAGGGATTTATAACCATCATTGAATCTATTATTTAGAAAAAAACTAGTTGACATGCAAATTGTTTATTACTATATTGGTTTAGAAGGAAAATAATGTATTGTAGGAAGAGCATGAAGAAATGGAGCCTTATTTTACCTGTTGTATTTTTAATGTTTGCTTCTGTTGCCCAAGCCACCGAAAGACCAGAAAAAATTGAAAAAAATGAGAGGAAAATTGTACTTAATGGGGCACTGACAATTACAAAGTATGACGATGGTCGGATTGCACCAGTCTCAACTTTTTTGAATCTATCAGAAATACAAGTCAATCAGGTATTAAGTGAGATGAAACTATCAAACGAACAAATCGAGCATTATTCTCCAGAACTAAAAAAGAGAATTATTAGCCGAGGTGGAGTAGCTGTCGAAATACAAAGCAGTCTAAAGCATTATTACAACAGTGTTGACGGCACTAGATATTTAATTACCGATGAAAATAGAGATGAAGTTAATGCGATTAAAGAGAAAGATAGCCTGACTTTAATGAAGCAAAGTAATGGTGGAATTAGTACGAAAGCTGTAATCCCTATAGATACAGAAAAGGATGGAAAATGGAGCGCATCAACTAGTATGATTTATCAGGGGTTAAGCTCTACAGGACAAGAATTTAAATATGATTTATATACTGAGTATAATTGGGATGGACAACCTAATTATTATTTTAGTGACTCAGTAGTACAATATTGGGATAATGCTACTGGTATCTCAAGTGCATCATCTTACGGGGCTAATAATTGGTTGCCCCAGGTTAATAATACAATTCAGCAGGAAGCTATGACAATTGTAAGGAAATTCGGTCAATCTCAAGGAACCTTCGATCTTAAACATTCTCATCATAATTACGGAGTAATAGTCGATGATCTTAGAGTTCCGAGAACTCTACGAGGCACAAATAAGCAGATACTTGCCAGTTATGCTCACCCATATATTCCTGGTTTTGTAAGCGCTGTAATGGGTATCGCAGGTATGTCATGGCCCGGTTTAATAGGAGACGACTGGTACTTGGATGGTACTTTTACTGTTCAAAACACCTAAATTAATTAGTATCATTTTTAAATTTATCGAGAACTTCAATCTTTATGTAAAGATTGAAGTTCTTTTCCATTTGATACATACTATAGATATTGGTTGAGCGACATTTAGATATATATATATTATCTTAAGTCAGCGACGAGGAGGAACAATGAAGAATAATGATAAGAAGATAATGAAAAAAAGTATATTTATAATATTAGCTGTCATAGTAGTTGCGATTTTATTTATGCTTTCTAATGGTTATGCGTTTACAGAGTCAAGTGCACTTGCATTGTCTAACAAACATAAAAAGAGTCAAATTGTTTATTCAAAAGAGTTTGGCGACATTAATTTGTTAGTTGAGAAAGAACTTAATAAGAAGTATCTCATAGAATTAAAGAAAAAATGGTTTTTATATAAAGTAACAAATAAAGAAGAACTGCTTCCAAGTGGGACAGACAAAATGAAAAGAACATGGATAAGTGTAATGACTAAGCATTCAAACCGAAAATATGAAACAATTATTGCTGCTGAAATTCTTGACCCCCATGTAAAGAAGGTAATTGTAAGCAATGATGATATGCTATTCAAAACTCAAGTCGATATTAAAAAAGCATCAACATTTTTTAAGGAACTAGAAGTTGACAATGGATATGCCGTTTACTACACTAAGATGGATTTTGAAGATGCTTCAAGTTTTATATTCCGTTTAATAGATGAGTCAGGAAAAATTATATATACTGGGCGTTGATTGATAGCATACATTAAATATAAAGAAAACCACTACTGCACTTCAACTGTTAGACACGGAGCATTGATTGAGTTCATCTTCTATACAATTATGCATAAGGTCTTAGTGAAACTTAATGGTCTTAGAGTTGGTGCAAATCGTGCTAAAGGAAAAATAAAGATCACATATGATTGCATTAAGCAAACGGGAATAGATCATTAAAGATGGAACCTCAATAGCATTAGGGTATTCGACTGCCAATACTTCAATACAACACTTCTTACTTAACTTAACTGACTACCACGACTTATGAAACGAACTCGAAAAATGACGTCCAGCTATCTTTAATTTGAATGGTCACATCCGTTTCATTAATTACACCATTTGAATAGGTTGCTACGAATATAAAGATATAATCGCCATCCCGACTCTAATCTTACCTGCGCTTGCTCCTCAAAGATATACCCGTTCCAGGATTTCTGATCGATGGATGACAACTTTGTATTGCCTATTCGAGCAGCTGCTACTTCGACAGAAATCTAATTAAGCAATAAAGCGCCCTACGTTTTCTTATCAAAGGATGGAAACATTAGATGAAATCAAACAATGGATTCGGCTTATCTTCGAGAATTTTGTGTGTTATGTCTTAAAGAAACAAAAGAGAACACAGTCCGAATATGTAGTAAAAGCAGTTAATTATTTGAAGAACCATTATACGGAAAACATCTCACTAACTGATGCTGCCGAATATATTCATCTATAAAGTATAGCTTTATCTTATTCATGAGTATGAAGGGATGGAGCTCGATCTGAAGTATGTGGAGCGTACGCTGCCTCATGTCGTTCAGCTTTGGGTGAAAAACGTTTCATCTGGAGACGTTTGTTGAGGATAAGAAGATTGTGTTCAGCTGTGATGGGAAGAAAACGAGTCGGAAGTTTGTTTGAGGTAAGAGGATAGCTCTTCTTAATTCTGTTTTAAAGAGCTAACACATTTAAATAAATATGTTACAGAAACCCCGATCTCATTCGATCGGTCTTTCTATTTTAGGATAGAGAGGGCTCCCTTAGGAGACATAGATATCGTTATTGTGAAGGTGGAGTTCAAAGAGATGGGCTATGTGTGTGTTTCTTCTAAAGAGCAAAATCCGGAAAGGCAACTACTTAAGTTTCGAGAACTGGGTCTAAATGAGCGATATCTTTTTGTTGATAAATTAAGTGGGAAAGATTTCAATCGACCTCAGTACCAAGCAATGCGTCTTATATGTTGAGACAAGGTGATTTAATTTACATTGATTCATTAGATCGATTGGGACGAGACTATGATGGAATCATAGATGAGTGGAAATATATCACTCGTGAGGTTGGAGCGGATATCGTTTGTTTGGATAACGAGCTGCTATTTGATTCTAGAAAGTATCGGACAATGGGGGACTTCTGAAAGGTTCTGGAGAATCAATTTCTTAGTTTGCTTGCTTATGTAGCAGAACAAGAGCGTAAAAAGAATCTGCAGCGGCAAGCTGAAGGAATTGCAGTAGCTATAATTGAAGGAGTAAAGTTTGGTAAGCCGCGAAAAGAAATCGATACCACCTTTATTAAGGTTTATCAAGATTGGAAAGCTGGACTCATTACTGGAGTAGCTGCTAGGAAGGTATTAGGATTAACGCATAGTACGTTTTGCCGACGAGTAAATGAGTATGAGGGCTAATAATCTGTTAAATCTTTTCTCTGGAATAAGAACGTTAGCTCTGTACATAATAAGAACAAACGTTCTGTTTGGGGGTGAGTCTTATGGACGAGAAATGGATAGGTGCAATTGTTGAGATTGTATATCTCAGCAAGAATAAGAACTTGTCCAAAAGAAAAATAAATATGTTATCGGTGGATCAGGGACACATAAAGGCTTTTTGTCTGGTTAGACAAGGAAGGCGAAATTTTTTAGTTAAAAACATATTAGCTGCAGAGCCCGTGGTGGTATTTATTGGCTAAAAGCAAAGTTATCATGTTAGCGGATCTAGGCCTGTGATAATTATGCGAAGAAAAACAAATCAGGAATGTATGTGCTGACAAAAGAAAATTTGCACGAGACACTCTGGACTTTGCATATTGATAAAATGTTTATGGTCGGCAGCAAGATGACACGACATCTAAATTTTATGGGTCTTGATACTATTGGAAAACTTGCAGGTACACCTTTAGATAAACTTAAATTAATGATGAGGCTAAGTTTGGTAAAAACTCAGATGTTAATGCAGAAATGTATTGGCGCATAGCTAATGGAATTGATGAAAGCCCAGTCACGCCAGGAACTCATCAGGTTGCACCTAAAACAGTTGGCCATATGATGACACTTCCTCGTGATTATCGCAAGCTCGATGAGATAAAGGTAGTGCTCCTAGAGCTTACAGAGCTCGTATGCCAGCGCTGCAGAGGCAAAGGCTATATGGGGCATGTAGTATCGGTGGGTTGCTTAGGGGCTGATTTTGAACGCCCGACAGGTTTTTATCGACAAATGAAAATGGTAGATCCTACAAATGTAACCAATCAAGTGTATAGAGCTGCTGTGGAATTATTACAGAGACATTGGGATGGATTACCTATTCGAAGAATAGGCATCAGTTTATCTCAATTTTCCTCCGACGATGAATATCAAATATCATTATTCGACCAAGACCGAGAAAAAGCACGAGCATTAGAACGTGTAACTGACTTATTAAAACAAAAGCATGGTGACTCAATTATTATAAGAGCTACTTCTGCTACTCCAGCTGGCAAGGCATCAGATCGCAGTATGAAAATAGGAGGTAATTTCAAATAGCAAATCCTCAGATGTGAAGTATTTACAATTTTGAAGGTTAGCATTATACTTATATAAAATCCGGAATGCACCGGTAAAATAAAGTTGTGGGAGAAATCCTACAGCTTTTTTTTTGTGAAAAAAGAGAACACTTGTTCCAAATCGTAGTGTAGAATTTATATATAAGAGACACATATACCAGGAGGAATAGGATGTTATATAACGAAAGCTGTATTGAAGGTTCAAAGAAACATTTAGAAGATAACTCAGTCGATTTATTGATAGCAGATCCACCATATAACTTAAGATTTGGTGGGACAACACAAACGAAAACGAAAAAGCCAAGATTTAATATAATAGAGAATGATATGCTTTCACCGGCGGAATACAAGCGTTTTTGTATGCAATGGATTTTTCAAGCTTACAGAGTTCTCAAGCCAGGACGACATATTTATGTTTGTATTGACTGGCGGATGTATGCAGACATGGTGATTTGGCTGCGTAATGCAGGTTTCATAGTGAAGAACTGTATTGTATGGGATAAAGAACATATGGGCCTTGGTTGGCAATACCGCTATCGCCACGAATTTATCATCTTTGCTGTGAAAGGAGATAAACGTGTCAGACGGATCTCAACACGAAAGCAGACAGACATTTGGCGCATACCACGCATTCATGGTAATAAAACCATACATCCAACGGAAAAGCCTGTAGAGTTGTTAAAGGAAATGATTGTGAATAGTAGTGAGACTGGAGAGTTAATGGTAGATTTTTTCGCAGGTAGTAGGGTTGCGGAAGAGGCAGCCATTATTACAAGTCGGTCTTGGATGGCTTTTGAAATTGATAAAAATTGGTATGATGTTGCAATGGAAAGGATACAAAAGGCGTTGGGAATATAAGTTATAGCTACAGATTGAATTAGCGGATAGGTCTCAGTAACTTTATCACTAGGTTGGCAGTCTAAGTTATAAACACTCGTCCTAGACTGCCATTACAACAAACGAAAGCAAAAAGTCGAACCCTGCCACTTTAAGAAGGAGTTTTTTATCGACTTGGTATATCATCAGATGCCGCAGCTGCAAAAGGATGGTTTATTTCATCCCATACATTTCTTATAAATTGTTCGTGTACTGGTATTTGCCATCCTTGAAACGCATCATGAAGTTCAGACCAATCAGGATTTTCAACTAAATATTGTTGCATTAATTCATCAACAAGATGAACAATCGGAACTTCTAACGGAATACCGTATGCTGATTTAATAATTTGTAACAATCTTAAAGGAAGCTCTTCTAGAGACTTGTCTTTTAAAAACTCATATGCTGCATACGATTTAGAGGTGCCCTTTTCATAAGTTTCGGGCATTTCTGCCTCAAAAGTATGTTGAAGAACAAATTTCTTGTTAGCACGAACAGATGCTAATACTTCAATTTTATAATTTATGGTAATTGCTTGACGAAGGGTAGAGCTAGCTCTTCTTTGCCCATTTTTTCCAAGTTCAGTAATATCCATATCATGAATAACCGTATAGGGAATTCCAAAATTATTTAAGACATTCAATACAACGTACATTGTAGGTTTACCTGCACAGTTTACTATTGAGGTTTTATGAAATACATCAGATGAAAGTAAACCTGAAACCATAAGCTTTTCCGCTATTTGTCTAAATGCGACAACCTCAGTATCGCCTTCAACAAGAATTGCTTGCTGTGCAAAGAAAACTTCATTTAGATGAGGGTTGAATTTCAAGAGGGCTTGAAATTTATCTCTTTCATCCTCAGGTAAGCCATAGATATCAGAACTAACTTGGTTTGCTTTGACATCTTGATTAGAATCTAAAGAGAAGCGAATAAGTGTTCTGTTTGGTTTTGATAAATCGATAAAGTTGGGAGAATGAGAAGTTGCGATAACTTGAAAAAACCGATCATCAGCTAGCTGGTACAAGGTATCCTTAAAAACTCGTGCAATATGCGGATGCAAGTATAGTTCCGGTTCTTCAACTGCAATTATTAACGGCCTACGGGCTGCTATTTGTTCCCTTCCTTCAGGAGGGAATTCGCTTCTATATTTTCGATAGCCTTTTAAAATCGAAACAATAAAAGTACGTTGCACACCATTTCCTTGATGTTCAATAGATGTATTTATGCCGTTATAATTAAAAACAGTATTTACTGAACTACTGATGAATTCTTCAATAGGTTTAAAGTTAACTTTAAAATCAACACTTGTTGAGGTAATGTTATTTAAAAATGATTTCACCTCATTTTGAAAGAAACTTATTCTTTCATTAGTGTGCGAGTTTATTCTGTTTTGTAGTTCCCTATTCGCACGAGTCGCATCTAAGTATTCATTAGTCTCCATAATAACTTCTTTATATAGTTGAGTTAGGGTTTTTATGTAGTCAGAACTATTTTTTATCTCTTCATTTGCATGACGAACTGCTGGTATATAAAGAACTTCAGGGAATACGTTAAGAAAATGAGTGCCATTATTGCCCCCCCCCATCCTCCCGTCCCAACCCTCATTATTCATATCATGAGTAGGTTCTCCTGAGGTTTTGGAAAAGCGTTTTACAGGTTCTCCATATTCATAAACTGCTCGTACAATAAAATGTCCAGTTGGCTCATGAAGTGAATTACGAATCCCATGAAGCTCTAATTCTGCTGCTGTCACATCAATGAATGTTGCGTGGAAACTGATTGCACGACTTGTGTCGTGTCTATAGTAACAGTTTTCATCAAGAGTCTTATCCGCTTTACCAAATTGTTCGATGGCTTGAAGAACTGTGCTTTTACTGCAATTGTTCGGACCAATAATGATGCTGATATTCTCAATATCTAATGATAAATGCTGAATTCCTTTATAGTTATTTATGGTGATTTTGGATAGTTTCATGGATGCCCCCTAGTATGTTTGTTTAATATATCCCTATGATAATGGAAATTTTCTTTTCCTACAATTGGGAAATTGTTAGTGGGGAATAAGTTAGTTCAATTGTCATTGGCTATATATCTTTCCTATGCACATACAAACTAAGAAAAATGGGCGAGAGAATCATGTGAAGATATAATTTTTCTTAACAACTGTCGTACTCCTTAGCTTTTTTACTTCATTTGCTACAGAAGCTTCAGTACATCCAAACCTAAAATTAAAAGCAACTGAAAATGCCTAGCATCAACAATTAAATCCCAGTTATTATCGCGTCGTTAAAGAATTTTTTCAACAAAAAATTTTCCCGAATTAAAAATGTGCAAACTTTTGAAAATTATCTTTTCCCCTCGTCTCCGACCTTATTAGGTCGGTTTTTTTGAATTTTATTTATGTTAAGAGCAAGTCTTTCATTAAACTAACGGGCAGATTAACTTAACAAATAGTGGAAGTTTAATTACCGAAAAAGTACACTTAAAATATTGATGGTTCGAAGGGGGTTCCAATGAGGCTTAATTATAGAAATGCAATTTCTAAAGATGAAGAGGTATTGTTTGATCTATCCGCTAAGCTTTCGACTAGTTTTAAGTTGAATAAAACGGATTTCAGACGAACCTTTCTTGATGTTTTGAGTAACAAAGATGCAGACTTAGTAGTCGCAGAGATTGAAACAGGTATCATTGGATATGTACTAGCCTTCCATCACTCCACTTTTTATGCAAATGGTTTAATAAGTTGGGTTGAGGAATTATTCGTACTAGAAGATTACAGGAGTAAAGGTGTTGGAAAAAATCTTATGGTACTTATTGAAGAAAAAGCAGTTCGGCGTGGTTCAAAGCTGGTTGCACTTGCCACAAGAAGAGCAAGTGATTTCTATAAGGCTATTGGTTATGATGAATCCGCTGTTTATTTCAAAAAGTCTTTATCAAGAGCTGACTAAGCTATCGGGAGATAAGAGGTGACAAAATGGATGAAAGAGAGGCTGCCGGCTTAGAGCGGCGATCTCGTTAAGCTAACGGGAAACGATAGTTCAATTAAAACACAGAAGCAGCCGACCACAATGATCGGCTGCTTCATTACGCTAACGGGCAGTATAGTTGAAGATTAATTCCGGTGAACCGAACCACAAGTAACGGCGATGTGGAGTGTTGACGCTGCTCACTATCAGAATATAGGTCACATAGTTGATATAGTTGATGAAAATGCATCTCGAAAGGGGTGCTCTTTTCGTTACAGCAAGATTTGGAAAGTGTATGTTTAGCCATTATGTTATCTTGTATTCATCAAATCAAAATGAAACAGACTGGAGGGCATAAAAGCGATTACGGTTACCATAAAGCGTCATGATTAATCTGAATCGATAGGTATCCTTTTGATAGGTGCATAAATGTGGTATGCCAAATCAAGATTGTGAATGTCATCAAAAAATTGAATAAGTTCAATATGTGAATCGTCTGCTTCCTGCCTGGAAATCTTTAAAAATCTTGCATAATCAGTTTTGAGAACATCACCTATATCAAGGAGGTCACCAGAATATTTGAACTTGGYACAGAAGAGCCGTGGTACATCAACGGTAAAATAGAATGGTCTATTTATCTGAATATCAAATGGGATCCCGAACAGTACCTTGAAGCGAGATGAATTGGGTTGGCAATTAGAATAAATGACGAAACATGAACCATTAACTGTTTTATCAATGTCATTTAACAGTTTAAGCGAATGAGACCGAATCTTCGTCTTGTAATCATCAGTTGCCAGGTCAACCTCAAAGGCTATGCCGCTCACCCGGATTGAATCGAACTCCGTTAGGGTGAAATCGGTAACAATATCACCATTGATGTTTTTAATGGGTCTTCTAACCACAGAAGGCATTGGTGTTTGAGAAATGTTCATATCACTTACTCTTAGAGAGCTTGGAGCCATACCGTATTGGCGTTTGAAAGCGCGGGTGAAAGATGATTGAGTTCCAAAGTTTAGCTGGTAGGCAATATCTGTTAGTGGTAAATGATCGGTTTGAATGCATTGTAGTGATGCGTTCAATCTTCTGGATAATATGTAGTTGTTTAAAGTACAACCCATCATGGCAGAAAAAAGTCTGTGGAAGTAGAATTTGGACATGTTGAAGGTATTAGCCACAGACTCTAGTGATAGAGGCTGGTCTAAATTGTTCTCAATATGGTTTAAAGCACTCTCTATGACTTCGTATTGGTCCATAATAACCCCCAGGAGGTAAAGTTTATGACGCAAGACAGAATGAATGGGATCATCATCGGTATTTTTTATTTTGTTGCTGCAGTCACTTCAGTCATCGCTGTTATTTCTTATGAGCCGGTATTGTCAGAACAATGGTATATGTCCGTGGCAAATGGATTTAAAACAAAGGTTTTACTCGGAGTCATTAACGATCTCTTGCTCGTTCTGACAGCAGTAGGTACAGCCGTTATGTTGTTTCCTTACCTTCGTCGTTGGAATGAACATCTAGCACTAGGACATCTATGCTTTCGATTTATGGAAGCTGTTCTTATTGCAATAGGCGTGGTCAGTATACTAGGTTTATTGCAACTTAGTATTCATTATGAAGCAAACAGCTTAACAAGTGAAGAAAATCTTCACGAGATCGGTTACATGCTGCAAGCTTTCCATCGTTGGACTTCGATGTTAGGACCTAATTTTATGTTGGGTATCAATACGGCATTGTATAGCTATTTGCTTTTTCGAACAGGTTTAGTGCCAAGACCGCTAGCTCTGTTTGGTATGATTACGGCTGTACTCGTATTTATAGCCGGTCTATTAGAAATGTTCGGTATTGTAGAACCTCTATCTGCAGCAAAAGGATTTATTGCTCTACCTGTGGGTATTTATGAGTTGAGTTTGGCAGCCTGGTTGATTGTGAAGGGATTTCACAAGCAAAACCTCAAGAAACTTAGAGCAAAAATAGAGTTATACTAATGTAGATTTTGGTGGCGAGTGTAATATTGTTTTAGATATACTAAGGTGAACCGTATCACAAAATAAAGGAGTTTTGTTGAACTAACGGGAAACGATAGTTGAACAAACTTGGAGTAGTTTGCTGCGGCAGCTGCTCCCTTTCTTTATTAAACTAACGGGCAGATTACGTTAATGGATTTGCATTTTATTTTGTTGCATGCATAAACCCAAGTCACTTAACGGAAATTACTTCAATGGGGTGATTGTAGTGAATGTTAAAAGCTATATCGGGTTACTGCTAGCAGTCATCATTTCCTTCGTGCTTATACAGCCAGTTTACGCTAAACCACACGAAGAACCATTGGAAAGGCTTGTACTTACTTTGTTAACTCCAAATATAAAGGAACAGATTAATCGATATTATGAAGATAAACTAACAGAGTCACCTACGTTTTCGCCTTTTCTAGGAGGGACTGAATTAAACGTTGAATACCATCCTTCGCATATTGATGTTAATGTTACAGTGATTCCGTATGTGGGACCTCATTTAGATGTAGGGATGGACTCGATGAAGTTTCGTGTAGATAATACAGGAGCTGTAATGATTCTAGAATACAAACACATTAGGGACTATGAGTTGCCTCCATACTGGCAACACATTCTTCGTTGAGCTAACGGTACACTATAGCTTATTTTTGTACTTGCATATGATGGAGGAAATATTCTGTATATAAGAGGTATCCATTCCCCTCGCCTCCATACCCACCATGAAAAAAACCGACCTCATAAGGTCGGTTTTTTTGATTTTTAGTCATGTTATGAGCAAGTCTTTTATTAAACTAACGGACAGGTTAACGCAACAACCGAGCTTTTGCGTTCGTCTTAATGGTACAACAGTATTTTTCTTAAAGGGGGGAGAATTATGAGGATAATAATTATTGTTATGTTTCTGTCATTCTTTGCAGCAGGTTGTAGTGATAATAATGGGTCAAACTCA
The DNA here is from genome assembly GCF_056398745.1 of Paenibacillus sp. 01T424. NCBI lineage: Bacteria > Bacillati > Bacillota > Bacilli > Caryophanales > Paenibacillaceae > Paenibacillus > Paenibacillus sp. 01T424. The sequence goes on from NZ_JBFTPZ010000082.1 coordinate 14,116, forward strand.
TCAAGTACCTATCCAGCTTCCGTTGCTTGGAATAACACCCTTTATGGATTATCTAAAGAAGAGGTTCCAATTGAAGAAGTAGGCAAAGAGATTGGTAAGATTGAAAGAAAAACAACCCCAATGCCAAAGAAAAATGGAGACTCTAACGAAGTGCCAGCAGGGAGTACACTATTTGAAGTCAAAGGAAAAGACCCTCATGAAGTTATTGCAGTCGAAGTAAATGATAAATATGTTATAGCAACAAAATTGGGACCTATTAATTAAACTAAACGGGCGGCAGTTGCCTGAGCTTGACTCCGCTCAATCCAAACGGATCAATAGGTGCAGTTGCATTGCAAACGAGAGAAGGTTTTTGGTTCCATTATTGGATGTGAAACAAAGGTAGGAGGAAAGGATCTTTTATGGGAAACCGGACATTCCTGATCGTTACAAACGCCGATACAGATTCGGTCGATTATGAGAATACAGATTTCGAGACGAATAATTTTCTCGCTCCAGTATGGTTTTGTCTGGTCAGCCAGGAGCAGTTCCAGCGCTATAGCGGGCAGCTTATGCAAGCATGGAGCAGGATTCAACCCCATATGGACCAACCGGATGTGGAGGATCTCCCTGAGTGGGATGCTGAATGGTGAGCATTTGCCATGGAGAGAACGTACGGCAGCTCAGCCGGARSAAGCTCCGGAAATTCAGCCAGCACAGTCCACTCCTCCAACATCTGGGAAGCGCCAGGCCAAATGGCGGCAGGAGCTCTACATATGGTTGCTTGCGATTYTGTCCGCAGCCCTCTTTCTTACCGTCTATGTCAAGACCTCCAGTGGATGGTTGGCGGTGCTCGGCTTCCTCATCCCCTCAATGTTAATCGTTTTGTGGAATGTGATTTTCGGTTCTAAAAAAACCTCCCGCCAACGGATGGASGCGGCTATGGCCTTGAAGAGGAACAGTACCCGCTCTTATGCTGTGCTCAGGATTGAATATTTCGATGGGCATTCACCAATTGGGGTGGATGGCATGGAAACCGGCCCTTCGGAGAATAAATCATTACCGGATCTTATCCCCTGGCTGCAAATCATTCAAGCGAAAGTGCTTTCATCTCATGAGGTTGGGCTCATGATTTCTACTAAAAATCCACCAGTCTCTACCTTACAACTTCATTTTAAGCTGGA
>NZ_JBFTPZ010000083.1:0-13824 GCF_056398745.1 Paenibacillus sp. 01T424
CAATATGAAATGGATCATGGCACGGAGGCGGTCGAGAAGTTTATCGATGCGATCCTTGCCATTCAAGAGCATGTCGATCCGACGCTCATTAAGCCATATCAATTGGATAAGAAACGTTATATCGAAATGGTGCAAAAGGACAGCGAGCGCTCGGAGTGGAATATCCCTTCTTCCTCTTATGATGATTTGTGGAATCTGGACCCGGATCGGACAGCTTTGCCRCATCAGCCGCTCAATCACAGGCCGCTGACGCCAAGCGATTTCCGCCACGGCCAGAAAAAGATCTCATCTGGTTTATTGAGGAATACTCCCCTACTCTGGAGGATTGGCAGCGCGACATTCTATCTATGCTTCGCGATGAGATGCTCTATTTCTGGCCGCAAATCGAGACCAAGATAATGAACGAAGGCTGGGCCTCCTACTGGCATCAGCGAATCATACGCGAGCTTGATCTAACTAGCGATGAAACGATTGAGTTCGCTAAGCTAAACTCCTCTGTCGTGCAGCCTTCCCGGCACACCTTAAATCCCTATTATTTGGGCTTGAAAATATTCGAGGATATCGAACGCCGTTTCAATAATCCAACGAAGGAAGAACAAGCACGCTTCGGACGCGTCCCCGGCAAGGGCAGAGAAAAAATGTTCGAGGTACGCGAGCTCGATTCAGATATTTCGTTCATCCGCAACTATCTAACGAAGGATCTGGTTAATGATCTTGATTTGTACATTTTCGAGAAAAAAGGCCCTGAGTGGAAAATTACCGATAAGTCGTGGGAGAAAATTCGCGATCAGCTAGTTTATTCAAAAGTAAACGGTGGTTTCCCTAGTTTGATGGTTAAGGATGGGGATTTTAATCGTGTGGGTGAGCTTTATCTTATTCATGAGTATGAAGGGATGGAGCTCAATCTGAAGTATGTGGAGCGTACGCTGCCTCATGTCGTTCAGCTTTGGGGGAAAAACGTTCACCTGGAGACGTTTGTTGAGGATAAGAAGATTGTGTTCAGCTGTGATGGGAAGAAGACGAGTCGGAAGTTTGTTTAATTTATACGGATATTGTTTCTTAACTCAGCATTAAAGAGCTATCATGTATAATGCTAATACAAAAAACCCGATCTCATTCGATCGGGTTTTCTATTTTTCGGACAGAGGGGGCGAAGGGGATCGGATTCCTGTCCGAAGATAACGCAACATAGGTTTCTACGGGTGTAGTCACAGTTTTGATGTCACCCTAGTATCGCTCCGAACCGGCTATAATTTGGGTCAGATAATAGAAATTTCTCTATTATAGGAAAGCTATCTTCAATATGTTAAAGCATTTAGGCTTGAATAAGAACATCTGAAGATATACTCTCGTCTGCTAAATATTACAGCTGCTTGCACCTATGGCTTATCTGAATAAACAAAGCCTACCTTTATCAACTAAATAGTCGAATGCTATTTCGGACGTTGCTAAACCGTAAAAACAACATACACAGTTCCTGCCCTCACGAACCGATGTGCACAATCGCCGTCACAAAGAGGAAGAGGAATACAGCCATGGATGCGTTAATGACTTCGAACAGCGCAAGTGGCTTAGACATTTTAGTCGGTGATTTTGGAAAGATACCCGCTAAGTCGATAATGTACACGATAAAGTATGAAACAGCGATGATTTGTGTGATTAAAATGGCATTTGGATGTGATATCAACAAGAGATAGCACGCGATAAACGACGTAATTCCAAGCAAGATAAGAAACAGATTAAACCCCCAAAATACACCTCCCTTTAATTTTGAGAAATCTCTATTCTCAATCGGTCCTCCCGGAACCAATATCGCCAATAATGTTACATTTAAAAACACTAGTAAACTTGCCATGATCATAATATCCTGCATCGTTATCTCTTCCTCTCATTTGTTAGTGTCTCAAGATTAACAGGAAGGATAAAACATGTATTGTAAAAAATCAGCATCTATGATCAGGTATTTATTACTTCTGACCATGCCATACATAACTAAGGGTTAATTCATGCGGCAGTTTCTCTAACTCTTTGACGGTTTTGCCTGCAAATCTTTTGGATGTTTTGATGAGGTGGGACTGATCATAGTAACGATACTGCATATCCTTTCTCAATCCTTCATCCTCAACATGTTTTCTGAACTTCACAATATCTCCAAAGGCCTTTGGGGTCAGTCCGATCTGTTTTTTGAAGAAACGCTCCAACGTACTTACTGAAATACCAAAAAATTTTGCCATACTCACAATGTTCAAGTTTTCATATTCTCGTTCTACATAAGTAAGCATTTTTTCTATGCGGTCAGTATCCTTCTTATTCAACGCCATTTTATGCAGCAAATAATGATTGATTGTTATGATATGTTGCTCCACATCTCTAGATTTCATCATCATTCGGTATAGTTCATCTAGATCAGGGTCCACATCGATGGCTTGAACGATTCGCTCTGCCAATTCGAGGCTGGGCACATGAAACAATTGTATAAACCCTAATGGAGTTAATGAAATCCCGATTTGATACAGCTGTTGTCCGTATCGAACATATTTCACGCTTTTCATTTGACCAATCACAACCGTATTGGGGATCACCATTTCCTGATCTTCTCCCACCTGCCTATAGGCAGACCCATAATTGAAAATGATATTGATATACCCCAGTGGCATAATTATATCTTCTCTGTTGTCATCAGAGAGAAAGTCGAAGTCTACGACCCAAATATAGCCCACTATCTTATGTAAGGCATTTATTGGTTCAAAAGTTCGAATCATCGTATGCATCTCCTTCTAAAAAACTGGTGATTATCCACTTTTTGTCCACGTTTCCCTTGAACTCGAATTCCATAGGTCATTTCAAGGGGAAAAAACATGTCTCGATAAAACCCGCTATTAATTTTCTAGTTTATTGTAAACACAATATCAACAACCAAACAGATTTTCAATTCTCAATAAATTTGATGTCTACAATTCTGAGTGTAACAAAAGTCCTAACCGTATGAGGCCGGGCTTTCCCATGGTGGAGGTGAGGGCCTTGTTCATATCTCCATCTTACTTGCTCACGATGTCTATCCCCCGCTGACGATATTAGAGGTTGGATATAAACTCCGTGCTCTCTACGCTTCGCTCCAGTCCGCGCGGACTTAACCCAGGGTTCGCCCCCTCGAGACTCCACTCAACGCAAAAAGGACACCTCTGAGGTGTCCTTTTTCATGTTGGTAGAGGCGAACCGTGGCTGTGCAAAACCACAATTCGCCGTCGAGTGAACAGTCCTCCTAGAAAGCCCCATTCCCTTGTTGGAAGACAGGCTCGATGGTTCCGTCAGGAAGTTCGCCATCAACATCAAGATTTGCGCAGCCGATCATAAAGTCAACATGCGTAAGACTTACATTAACGCCCCGCTCCAGAAGTTCTTCGCTGGATGGTTTCGTCCTTCCTTCCATATTAACAGGATAAGCACTTCCTAGCGCCAAATGACAGGAAGCATTCTCGTCAATGCCGGTATTGTAAAGTACTCTGTTCAATTGGAGATCGGGGAATCATGCGGTACTAAAGCCACCTCACCGAGATAGGATGCACCTTCATCAGTATCCGGCAATCTATTTCTTAGCCACAACGGCATCATCACACTTTAGGAGTATAGAGTTTGTTTGGAGGGGAATAAAGAAAATCTTGACTACCTCCTGGTAAGGCCGTTAATTATTTTTCTCTTTTGTATTCTCTAAGTTTACCTATCCAGGCTTTTTCTACTTCTTCAATTATTATCAGATGTTTATTCTTTATATTTGTACGTCTTGAATTTAATAAGAAGTAAGTGTTAAGAAGGAAAAAAAATAATAAAAAACAAAGAAAAAATGAAGAGTATGATTCTGAACTCGTTTTAAAACTATGGATAATTTGAACAATCGACTCTTTATAACCTTCGTAATCTTGCTCTTTATTACTATTTGCAAAAACAAGGAGGCTCGCATTAATTGATATAAAGATTGTAAATGAAGCTAGTATTAATGGCACTATAAACTTACTAATAAGATCAACGTATGTTGTAGTGCAAGACCTCCTTCATAAGTTTTTAATTTTAACTTAGTAATTCTAAATTTCTCAAAGGATGACTCAGCCAAGCTCATATAAGCTTTATATAATCTCAGTGTTTCGTCTACTTTCCCTAAATTCAACTTATCCATTACTTGCTTGATTGGTGCATTAATCTTACTAATTTCATGCAAGTGTTGAATTATTACCACTATTGTAAAAATGATGATAGAAACAGCAAAAATTTGATTATTTGTTGATATAGACATTTCTCAACTTCCTCTCATTGAATTAATATTATATATCGGAGAAAATGAGTTAAGTATTATTGTAATTCCTGAAAGTATACTTTTAAAAGATAAAAAACTTGAAGCAAGATTGGTATTTAGTTGAGATATTTTTTGATTACAAAAAACAAAGTGATGGTAAAAATAGTATGTTATGAATGATTCATGTTATATAACTTCTGTTACAAATGCTTTTGCATGAAAAGTATCATTAACTTCATTCAACAGCGTCTTTCTAGGAATTTTACATCCAGAGATGCTCAACTGTTAAAATTGAACAGGACATTTAACCATTTTAGAAAGCATGCTTTTTGATACACATAAAAAAGACACAATAAAGCGTTTCAAAAACTATATATTTGATTTTTGGTACGTTTCATTTACTTATCACACATTTTGATACGGTATAATCATCGAAATCTTGATTAGTAATTGGTCTTTACATACCCTGTAGCCAGATGCTCTAAAAAATGATGTACATCACCATTTTTAAAATCAATTTGAACAATGATGCCCAGGATCTTCTTTTGCTCATGATTATTACATCAATTAAAAAATCATACTCTATCATATGAACGGAACCATTATGTTTTATAAAATAAGTTCGGTTTTCTGATTCCTTTTCCTCAAAAAATCTTTTTAATGTGGCTGCACTACTTATCCATTAATCCCTCCAGCTTATTCTTGAATAATTTCATATTGAGCATAGCACTAACATTTCTATATATAGTCAGCAATTAGTTTGCAAAAAGTATGATTCTCAAACTATATTTGTCTGCATTAGAGCAGGCTTTGGTGTCCTGCTCATTTTATTAAACTAACGGGCAGGTTAGTGTAATTACTTCTCGAATACCTTAGGTATTCGGAAATTATTAGTATCAATCTCTAATCATTTACTCGGTGGTGTCATCTGTGGGAATGAATTTTACTGCGTATATGTCACATAACCTTAAAAAAACTGAAATAATAGAGTTATGCAATGATTTAAATGAAAACAGTTCTCGATTTCCATTAATTCGTGAGTTTATTGATACACTTTTACCATTCAATCCAAAGGATAATGTGAGGAAGTGGCGTACAAGTTTTGATAGTGCAGACGGAACAAATAGCTTGGCAGGTCCCTGTGGAATATCACTTACATTGTCAGAGAAAGTATGTTATTTTCATCATTATTTTAGATGGAAAGGATTTTTAGTAGATAATGAGATACAACAGTTGCTGAGGAATGTTAGCTATGGATTTATGAGGACTTTTAACGCTTCATTTGTTATTTATGTCCCAGATAATGCTGCAAAAGAATCCGCAATTATGGATTTCATCAAGGAAGATGAGAATAAGGATATTAATTATATAAGAGAATGGCTATTAGAGAATTGTGGGTTACCAAAGAATAATATCAACGATATTTATAAAGAGTATGAAGATTACTGGGATTCAGAAGGATATTATATAGATTATTTTAATGAAGATGAGGAGCCTCATAAAAGTTCAGACTTGATTTCATAAAATAACGATTTCAAAATGGAATCTATCGTTCCACTAACGGGGAATGATAGTTCAATGATAGCAGCGGCTTTCTAGGACTTTATTTCTCGTCCATGGCTGCCGTCGTATTCGCGAACCATACTGTCTATTAGTGTGTATTGATATCCACTCATGTACAATGAAAAGTAAGTTTTTCAATTCTATTAAATGTGCTTATCTACTAGTAATACCGCACAAACAAATCTATCAATTTTATATATACTATATTATTCCCCATATAGGAGATGATATAGTGAAAATTAAAACATCAGCTAAGAGAGTAGTAAAGACCAGCGCGATGAAGAAAAAATTGAATACTCAGTTAAAAAAGCAAGTTCGGGTGAAAAACACCACTTCGGGTACTGTTAGAAGCACAGGTGTTCTCAAAAAAAATCCGAGTACAACATTTGCCCATACCGAAGTCATGAATCGGAGATCTTCACCGATAACCGCAACCGTTATGGTCTTTAATTGGGATACCAATTCACCAGTAAGAATTGGTAACAACACCGTTACCATACCAGCCAATTCCCTTCGATTTTTCAATACAAATCTCGCTGGTGTCAACGATCACTATGAAGTAGTTGTCATCCTTTCAGCTACTTCAAATGTTATTGTTAACCATTTCGGAGTAGCTGGGGATGTACCGCAAGATGGTAACATCGTTCTGGATCGTGACTTTATTTCAATTACGTTATAACATGTTATAAAAAAGCGCCCATAATTGGGCGCTTTTTTATTGCACAGTATTATCTATTTGTCTTTGTAAATGCCTATAAGTGCTTATATATCAACGTTTATGGATACATCAGCATAGGACCATACCGTTCATCTCAATTGTTGAACTAACGGGCAGGCTAACGTGGAAATATCTTGAATACATTTTAATGGAGAAATCTCAATAAATTAGAGGAACATAATGGGGACAGATATTCATTGTTTTGTAGAAGAGAAAGTGTATCGATATGAAGGCGTAAACCGAATGAGCAAATGGATATTGGTTGATAAATGGACAAATAGCAGTTATGCGATTCTTTAACTTTCACCAAGCAAATCAGTTTACAACAAGGTATCCTATGACGCGAGGAGTGAATACGAATTGGGTTGCCTTGTTCAAAGCTCCATTCGTACCTACCAGGAATCCAACCGTCTCCAAATTTAATTTCGATGTAACTGCCTGCATACACAGGCTCACGRCCGACGAAATGTCGAAGTCCTCCCTCGCCGCTATGACCAAGTATAATCGATCCCTCGATTACCCCCTCTTTCTTTGATTGTGGTATCATCGGATCTTTTTCCCCAACCCATCTTTTCACTTTAAGTTCATAGCTTGGAACGGGCTCCAACCAGTCCGCATCTGAGTAATACAATCCAGTATGATTACCAAATTGGTATTGGTTTGGTGTAAATAGAATCCTAATTTCATTGAATGGTGGTACGCGTACTATCTCTTTCCCAACATCCGGATAGCGACGCTCTATCAGACCAGACCAAACTTCGGATATAAACGAATCGTTATCTTTGAGTTCATATAGTGGCAGTGTATCCATAAAGTCAGATCGTCTTTTTCCTGCCGCCTTGGCATCTTCTTCTTTTTGCCTTGCTCCTGCGTACGGATTGAGCAGATAAAGCCCAAAGTGATAAAGGTGTATATCAATTTCGTTATTAATGAGCTTGTCTACGAGGATCTTCAGGACTTTTAGGCGATCACTTTTCGTATTTGTGGAGATGAGCAGAAAATTCACGTTCATCAAGTTTTGAAAGAAAGTCGCAGAATACTGGTACACGTATTGTTGGCCATTAATACCCTTACCCCTTATTCAGATAATCAAAGGCCAAACCGCACCGGCTTTACCATCCATTCCTCTTTCCATAATCCTCTGTACTTCCGTTCTCTCTCCTGAGCTGCTTCGTAGTCGTACCATGAATAACCAAAACCTTGAATAATACGGTTATTACAGCTGCATTCGCAAATTTGGTTTAAAGACCCCTTTGCCTTCCGAAAATCCTTTATATATAACTTAGGCATCATATTACCACAGCGTGCTCATTCAAATGTCATTCCCCGTTTTGTTATTACCGCCTTCCTGTTCTGCGATGGCGGTGCTAAACATTCCTCAAGCGTTATCATTTCCATCCCAACACCACCTATTTCTTAGTTGCACCTATAATCAATCATGTCTCTACACAAGTTTCTTTTCCGCAAATAGGGCAATACCTAACAGCTGGCTCACTGATATCAATCAGGTGATCAGTATCTAAAATTTCAAATGACGCTTTGCAATTTGTGCAATCGAAGTTCACATTCAATCCCCCTCATGTATTTGGATATTCATTCAACTTTGTCTCATAAATCGTTCACACTTATTGTCCTATCCTTTTATATAAGGCTAGTATCATTCAGGAACAAACATCCAATCACTCAATTCTATCAATACATACTCTACATGGTAGTCAAAAACAGGGAGGTGAAGTGAATAATGCACAATAACCTTGGTACGATTCTGGTGCTTTTCATTCTATTAGTAATCATCGCTTGTAGCTGCAACGTCTTCCGCCACCATGACAATTACTAATCCCATAGACGTAAACTGTGTACGCTAACTTTTACAATTCACTAAGACTTAAGGAGGTAAATTGAATAATGCACAATAACCTTGGTACGATTCTGGTGCTTTTCATTCTATTAGTGATTATTGCTTGTAGTTGTGGCGTCCTCGGCCGCAACGAGAAAAGAGAAGATAGACGAGAAGATAGAAAAGATGAAAGAAGAGTTGAAGGCATCAATACAGGCTGCAACTACTGAGAGTATTAATTTTGAAGTTCGATCAACTTTCACCTTTTTACAAAAATAAAATACGATCTATTCAGAAGGCCCATTCTATGGGTCTTTTGAGTTCTAATAATTCATATCAAAATCTTCAATATTCAGTTTGATCACTAATCACCGCAGAACAAACGTCCAGCCCCAAAGTGTCATCCACACAAATCTGCATTGCTTTTTAAATATTGGGAGGCGAGTGTTTGATGGGTGAAATTATTGATGGTTCTACTATGCTTATTATCCTGGTATTGTTCACTTTGTTGGTGATTATTGCTTTCATTTCAGTAATCAGACGGTGTTTATAAATCCAAATCTTTCAAATACAATTCACACTTTCCACATATTTGTGTATTCAAACTGAGTATTCATCACCCATTACTAAATTAAAATCCTGGGTAGGGAATAATACAAGTTTTCCATTCATACAGTACTCTTAAAGATTACTTCTTTGAGGGAGGATTCCGCCATTGTTTGATCAGTCATTTGTCGCTCGTTCTCTAGAAGAAGTTAGGTTTTGGTCTATTTCTATGCCATCTTCGAAACGATCGAAAATAAATCTAATGCCTTTACCTTTGGAACAGATCCCGCTGTAATTAAAAGATTTAATGAAGAAGTGCATACTGCAGTCTAATATATTTGGGCTTTCAAAAGAAAAGTACTTGGTTTAATACTGACGTGTCAACTTCCGGGTGCAAACAACTTCCCATTGTTGGTCGATCATGTAAGCAGAGAAGCGAATTATTTCAGAAATCGGTTGTCAGAATTAAATTCTGGTCGGTTAGAGCCGCTGCCTGATGCAATAATTGACGAGAATGTTTTCTTTTTAAGAATCATGGCTGATCACGCCAAGTTCATCAGTCATTTACTTGATCCTTCCGAACGGAAGCTAGTGGAACAAGCAAATAATTTTAGTCAAGAATTTGATACCTTACTATTTCAAGCAAAGGACTTGGAATCTATGCGTCCTCAATCGCAATCGGTTCCGTTACTTGACCAATTTCTTGATCAAAACAAGGTGTCGGGTAAATCGCTTCGTGATTTTAAAAGGACTGCTCGTGACCTCATTGAAGCCTGTCGAATAAAAAGTATTATTCATCCGTTATTGGCGGATCATGTATTCAGAGAAGCAGAACATTTCCTCGTTATAATCGATATGTTTGAAAACAGTCTGACAGGTAAACCTGCTTAATCTTTGAATTGTAGAATTATTTCCATTATGTATTTTTCCCCATGTCCAGTCGGTAATAGTTAAATGAAAAAAACTATGCAATAAGGTTACTAATACCTGATTGGATATGGATAACCAGAATACTACTTTCACACCTCATATGTTCATCTAAAATATTCTGAGTTGACCTTTGCTTATTTGCAAAGCATTTATTGCGTGTGGAGAATAAGCTGAGTATCCGTTATCTGCGTTCTCCGGCCAAACGATATAGATTCGATCACCAACAGCAGGACATTTAACAACGCCTTCTCTCCATCGATTGTCTGTTTTGTGGTTCTACGATCTCTCCTGTTGCATTGGCCAAATCATCTCCCCATGATAGGAATAGGTAAGACTTTGAAGTYATCTCCGCCTTTTCCCCTCCGCCACACCGTGCAGGCTACTTTCACAGCACACGGCGTTCCATCTTCTATAGATTTGTGTTAATAGCTTCCAAGTTACTCATTTTGCGATATTGGTTTACCTTAGATAGCATTTCCTCTGTTATACCAAGGTTTACAATGAGCTTTTCAATCAATTCCTCAGATTTTGCATGTATGAGTACGTGGACATCTTTGTCAAGGATTCGTAGATTATCAAATCTATCGCCCCCGCCAAGATGAATAGGTAGGTAATGATGACAATGGACATACGATGCGAGCAGGAATAATCCTGTAATCTCACAGCATCCCATTTTCATGCTATATCGACTCATTCTGTTGTCCAAATATTCCACACTTCGGTTGGGTATGTTTGATTCCATAAGTTTTACGATTTCCGACCTAATGCCTTCTTTCAACTTTTTGTATACCATTTGCCTTCCTTTTTCTGTGTATGGTGTTAGTTCTCGACCAAAACACATATTGTTTGAGGTCTTTACATCGCACAGAGGGAAAAGGTATGTTTCGTGAATACGAAATGTTTTGAAAGTTGTACTGTAAAACTTTCTGTAAGTTGGCGGAGCTTTAGTCGGATATTCGTACTTCCCAACCAGTCTAAGTCTATTGTAGGTGAATGTTCTAAGACCATAGTTAAGACGTGAAAACTCTGGATTTACCTGTGTTGCTTTGCAGAAGTAGTTGTGTATCCCTAATACGAAACTGTTGTAAGCACTAGCATTTTGATTGGTTTGCGATTTTTGCATCGTTTTAATATGCTTCTTCGCTTCAAGCTTAATTTCAAGCTTTTTCTTTTCACTAATGCCTGTTTGCGCAACCCTCTTTTTGCCTTTTTTCACTGTATAGATCGTAAAACCAAGGAACTCAGAGGTTCTTTTTCTTAGGTTTACAATCTGTGATTTTTCGGGTGAAATATCGAGATGAAGTCGATCTTTTAGGTAAAGTTTAACGGCATGATACCATTTCTGAGCCGTTCTCCAATCACGACAAAGGATTTTAAAATCGTCCGCATAACGTACAATGTATCCTTCTTTGAGATTAGTTCTCTTTAAAGCAGTTTTTACCCATGTTGCTGAATAAGGAACTTGTGTTGTGAAAGTCTCCCATTGCCCTGCAACCCATTGATCTAAATCATTAAGTACGATATTTGAGAGTAACGGCGACAGGATGCCACCTTGTGGAGTCCCTTTTGATGGAATACCCTCACCTGAGATTTCCGCTTTTAGCATCTTGCTTACTATCCGAAGGACTCTGCGATCCCTAATTCCTATATTCCAAAGCTGTTTGATTAGCAATGTGTGGTTGACATTATCAAAGAAGCCTTTAACATCTATATCCACTACATAATGTAGACCAACGATGTTAACCAAATACTGAACTCTAGCTATTGCATGGTGTGTAGATCGTAATGGTCTGAAGCCATAACTGTGTTTGAAGAAATGGGCTTCCGCTATAGGCTCAAGAACCTGTTTGAAGCTTTGTTGAACAATACGATCAATCATGCAAGGAATACCAAGTGGACGTTTTTTGCCATTTGGTTTGGGAATGAGTACGCGTCTTACCTTTTTGGGTTGATAGTTGTCCAGTTTTCGTTGAATTAGAGTTACAAGCTGTTCTTCTGTTAGAGTTTTGAAGCTTGCCATTGTCTTACCGTCTGTTCCTGCTGTAAGCGATCCTTTATTGGTTTTGATTATTCTAAAAGCGAGGAGGATATTTTCTCTAGAAGAAATTGTGTCATACAAGCGAGTAAAGTGTTCTCCATTGATAGCTTTAGAATGTAAATCAGTAAAGGTCTCGGTCATATTGTAGTAGTCCCAATATCTTATAGCTTGCAATGTGGACTCCCCCTTTTACTGGAGCAGCGTTCCCACATTCTTACCTGATCAATGCAATTCACTTTTTGGAAAATTAACTAATTCTATAGAAGACTCAGGGCTGTTCCTCTGCTCTCATTACAAGGGCTTCATCGGTCGTGCCCTTACTCTCACAAGGGTAAATGCATTTCAGCGAGTGCCTTATAGCAACCGTCTAGGTTAACAGACCGTAGTTCGACGTTCCTTGCTTTCCTTGTTCCCTGAATCCTAGCTATTTATGAAAATGTTAGGTGCTACCTCTGAGCCTGTGAGCTGGACATCGCCGTTGTTCGATGTAATGAATTTCCTAGAAAAAATTTGTACTTTTCATCACCCACGCCAGCTTTTGCTGACACATATGTTTCCATATGCTATACCTTTAGACCCGTACATTCGGAAGTTCGTCAGTCCATTTTGGACATTCTCACCATAATTTCCTTTTCAGCCATCCGTCATATCCGTTGGCATACCTTCTCTTGCGAGCGGCTATAGCCTTCGTTCTGCCGACTTTACCTAGCTTCTTACAAAGAGAACTGTCATCCCCTTCGCAAGTAGGAGCTTAATGAGATGGATTCAGCATACATGGTTGCTTCATTCCCATCTTCGGATGCAGAGTTGAACTTAAAGTTAAGTTCCTACCTTTCCTGCAAGGTAGCAGTTATGGTAGAACAAGTCGCACTATTACTGTATTCAGACTTCGTCAACTTAAATAAGTTTATCACGTTGTAGACGTTCTCTGAATCCATCTTCAATAAGTCTTTTTTGCAGGAGGCTAATACATGTTTCATTTATAGATTTAACACTGTCTATACTTTCAGAAACGACGGGGGAAGTATGGTCGAATTCGTCTAGTTGTTGGCGCTTCAGGAACAAGTACTGTAGCTTCAAAATTTCCCCCTCGTAGTGCACTCAGCTATTTTAGCTTTGTTAGCTTCAAAGTTTTCAAACAGGTTTTCCCGTTCTTTTTTTACAGAGTCCGTCTCGTCCCACTTAGCTTCCATTTGCTCCTTGATTTTCATATTGCCCTCCCTTAATTACTTCGATTCATTAAAAACACCTAATGATCACCTTTTTGATTTCAGTACATAAAATATATGACAACCATATTTAAATCCCTCAAGCCCTCCCAAACCTCTGGGAGGCCTTTTTTATTCTATAGGTGTTCATTTCAGGAACAGTTATTGAATAATCGCATATAATTACAATGAACACTCCTTTAACGTCCTCGACCTAGCCAGTCGAGGATTTTTCGATGTATTTCTATATTCATCCAGATACTTCGTCCATCCAACAGATACATAAGTCGCGGTTTTCAAGACTCAGCTCTCTTATACCGCAATTATCGCATCGCTTACAATCGTATTAATTGAGTTACTTAAAAGCAGAATATTTTTTTTCAGTAAGGGAAACTTATAAACGTAAAAAATTTGAACACAAGGAGAATTAGTGAATATGAAAAAAATTTACTCGTTGCTATTTGCCTTTACAATCCTATCATCCGCACTGTGTTTCCCTGCCTTCGCGGAACAATCAAATCAAGTAGATAGGATGACAACAGATAATAATCGYATGAACAGTTATGGAACAAACAACACAACCACTAATCAAATGAATGGCTATGGAGATGGCTATGGAGCAAATAACACGGGTATGAATGCAAACAACTATCGGACAAATGCGACAACAGACGATAGAAGAAATAATTGGGGCTG
>NZ_JBFTPZ010000084.1:0-12533 GCF_056398745.1 Paenibacillus sp. 01T424
GTCCTCTCTAAGTTCAACAATTGCCAAAACGAAAGGTGTTAAATCGATTAAGGATATTAAAGCTAGAGTACATGGCAGTCATGTACTTGTCGATGTAATCGTTCAGGTTGATCCCGAGCTTACATTGATCGAAAGCCATCAAATAAGTGACGAAATCGAGCGTCGAATGAGTAGGAAGCATAACATAATGAGCATACATGTTCACGTTGAGCCCGATGAGCTAATCGAGAATACAGGGGCAAGTAAGCCGGAAAATCATTAAATCCAATCGGTAATTGTTGCCAAATGAGTTCAAAATCAAAATTTATGGTTCAAATGGCATGAAAGGCTGATTCTGCCAAAAGACCTACTCTTCACATGAAAATCATACAATTTAGTTGCAGTGATGGAGTAAATTTCAAGTGCATATAGGTACTAAGGCATCCTCTTAATTGGGATGTCTTTTTTTTGTGTACATACGACGATTTTGTGGTTCTTAAAACCTATTACGAAGAGGGGTTAAATAGGCTTTTTGGTCGATACTTGTCTAATCTAATCGAATTTACAATGAAGCAGAACCGTGAAACTTAAACTGTTTACACACCAAGGAGGCGTAAGGATTGCAACACAGCATGAAAAAAAGGATGGCAACAGCAACGTTAACGGCAGCATTATTGTTTAGTTCACTTTCAGTTCCAGCAGCGCTGGCGGCTCAGACAACACAAGCAGCAGAGGTACAATCGAGCGTAAATATGCGCACATCACCTTCGACATCAGCATCCATTATTCGCAGTTTAAAGAAAGGCGAACAAATTACGGTGATGAATAAGGTTAATTCATATTGGTATAAAGTAGCAGATTCTTCGGGTAAACAAGGTTACATATCGACCTCATCACAGTATATTGAGCTTCAAACCTCGGTTCCTGCACAAGACGGCAATGCAGTCGCTCTATCTTCTGTTTCTTTCCGAAAGGCGGCATCGACATCGGGTGAACGCATTCGATATTTGAAGAAAGGTGAGCAGGTAACTATCGTAGAAAAGACAAACAGCTATTGGTATGAAGTGAAGGATGGCAACGGTATTCGCGGCTATGTAAGCACAGATTCTTCCTACTTGAAAGTAACTGGGACTATTCCTGGTGGGAATACTGGGGGGAACACGGGCGGCAATGGCGGTGGAACAGTTACGAATCCTGATGTATCAAAAGATAAGCAGGTTGAGAAAATCATAGCTGCAGGGATGAAGTATTTAGGCACCCCTTATGAATACAGTTCTGATCGCAACACGACGACAACTTTTGATTGCTCCGATTTCGTGAGACAAGCCTTTCTTGATGGCGTCTCTCTGAAGCTCCCGGCTGACTCTCGTCAGCAAGGTCAGTACGTAAAGGATAAAGGTTCTATTACGACCAACTGGAAGCAGTTGAAACGCGGTGATATCGTATTCTTTATGTCCTATAAAGGAACGAAGGCATCAGCCTATAATGGAATTGATAAATCTAAAGCTACGATTACTCATGACGGGATTTATTTGGGAGACGGCAAAGTATTGCATACGTATTCGAAAGAGGGGGGCGGTGTTACCGTCAGCAGTATTGAAGGTACCCATTGGGAGTATCGTATACTGTTCGGTGGAAGCGCGTTATAACCTCAAAAAAGCCAGTTAGGATTTATTCCTAACTGGCTTTTTTACATCTGTATGAAATTGCTTATGAATCTATTTGAATTTTCGCATTATCGTTATGTTTAATTTGTTCGTTCTGGACTGCTTCAACTTCTTTGTCCTCGAGCGCTTTCTTCTTGTTACGTCTCTTGCGAAGAAAAAGATAAACAATGAGAATAGGCACGGCTCCTAAAAAGATATACAAGGAAACATCCTTAACCATGCTTTCCGCAGCGCGTCCGTAGAAATAAAATAATGATCCAACAATATAGAACTTTAAGCCCCGGCCAATTGCTGCGTACCCGATTAATCTCCAAAGAGGGAAATTTAAGCAACCAGACAATATTGTAAATACTTTGAATGGAATAGGTGTGAAAGAGCCGATAAGAATGGCTGCTTCGCCATTTTTCTGAAACTTATCCGTAGCGGCATCGATCCATTCTTTTTTTAGAAATTTATATAGAACGGATTTGCCCATAATCTTTCCCAAATAATACCCGACAGGTGTACCTAGGAGGCAGGCGATATAGCCCACAGTGGCCAGCCATAATGCTGTAGATGGATTGAGTATGCTCAATGAAACTTGAAGAAAAAAAGCAGGAATGGGAAATATAACTGCGTCTAGAAACGAATGAATAAACAATCCGAGTGGACCGAAATCCTTTAAAAAATCGACTACGGCTTGAAACATTACCAGGCTCCCTTTCCATCAACTAACCTGCACATAAAGCCTGCTTTTACGAAATATACCGTGTGTAAATTCCACTTATGCTAACATATGCTGCAGCTTGTTGAAAAAGCGCTTTAGCGCTTGATATTTTAATTATAGCATAATTTTTTCGCTTAAGAAGATGATACTTGTCATGTGTTTCATCTCCGCTTCTCTAGTTCCTCTAGACCAAGTGCTTAAGAACGAATACGTGATAACCTGCTTACAGGTTTCAACGTCTTTTTCAGAATATTCTCTCCCAGCATTTTCAATTCTTATGATTATTGATGATTTAGAAAAATTCACGTTGCTAAAAATAAAAAAAAGCTCGTTACGGGGGCCGTAAACGAGCGGAGATTACTACAAAGAATAGAATGGCAGCAGCTACTCCCGAATTTGACGGCGAGAGACACCGCTTTGCTGAGCAGCCTGTATGACGCGTCGCCGTACTTCCTCAACGACTCTCGTGTTGAAGACGCTAGGAACTATATACATAGGGCTCAGTTCTTCATCACTGATAACGGAGGCAATGGCTTCTGCTGCCGCAAGCTTCATCTCTTCATTAATTGTGGCAGCCCGGCTATCGAGCGCTCCACGGAAAATTCCCGGAAAGCAGAGAACATTGTTAATCTGATTAGGATAATCCGATCTCCCCGTAGCAAAAACAGCGACGATATCCTCAGCTAGTTCAGGGCGTATTTCAGGCTCTGGATTCGCCATTGCGAAAACGATTGGATCTTTTGCCATCGTTGTAATATGCTCTCGCGTCAATATGCCGCCGGCCGAAACGCCTATAAAAACATCAGCGCCGTTTAGCGCTTCAGCTAAACCGCCTGTGATGCGCTCTTCATTCGTATGATTAGCATACCACTGCCACATAGGGTTGTCATAAACACAGTCAGCGGACAATATCCCAGCCCGGTCCACACCGATAATATGTTTTGCTCCTCCGGCGATCAGCATTTTTGTACAAGCGGTTCCTGCTGCCCCGATTCCGCAAATAACGATGCGAGCCTCTTGGAGGCTTCGATTTGTCAGCTTCAGCGCATTTAGCAGCCCCGCGTATAATACGACCGCAGTACCATGCTGATCATCATGAAAGACAGGAATATCAAGCTCCTGCTTTAACCTTTGTTCAATTTCAAAGCAGCGAGGGGAGGAAATATCCTCTAAATTAATGCCGCCAAAGGCAGGCGCAATGTTTTTGATCGTTGCAATGATGGTTTCGGTATCCTGCGTGTCGAGGCAGATCGGGAACGCATCGACATCGGCAAATTGCTTGAACAGCATCGCTTTGCCTTCCATGACAGGCATAGCTGCATATGGACCGATATTGCCGAGGCCAAGCACCGCGCTTCCGTCGGAAACGACGGCAACCATATTTCTTTTTATGGTGAGCGTATAAGCTTTGGATGGTTCTTCAGCGATCGCTTGGCATACTCTAGCCACATCCGGCGTATAGACACGGGACAAATCATCGCGGTTTTGGATCGGCGTTTTCGGCTGAATTGAAATTTTTCCTCCAAGATGAAGCAGGAAGGTACGGTCGGATATATGAACGAGCCGAATGCCTTCTAATGATTTCAAGGCTGTCGTAAGCCGTTCTGCTGCGCCATGCTCCGATATTTTCACAGTTAAATCGCGCAAGCTTTTGTTTTTGTCTGTATGTATGACGTCTATGGCGATAATATCGCCTTTGGCTTGTTCGATTGCTGTAGCTGCTCGGCCAAACTGCGCAAGATTCGTATCAATTTCCAACCTCAAAATAATCGTTTTTCCGTCTGTCATCTTCGAACTCATTATAAACAGCTCCCTTCATCAGATATACTATTTGGATAAGGGCATACAATTTATGCTTCATTCTTATTTTAAAAAGAAAACCGTCACTGCATCAGTCGCAGGACGGCGTTTGGACAACTCGTGGGGTCGTATTGTTGATTGCGTTTGGTAAGCAGGCTGTCTCTAAACTGGCCTGAAGCGTAAGGCTCATGAATAAGCTTGAACCACTTATCGACAGTATCGTTCGAATCGAGCATTTCTCCAAATCCGTTATTGATGAAATATTCGCAGTTCTCTTCTTCTTGTCCAGGAATCGGCTCATAAAACAGCATTGGAATTCCTTTGCTCATTCCTTCTGTGCAGGTCATGCCGCCAGGTTTCGTAATTAGAAGATCGGAGACATCCATCAGCTTGTTCACCTCGCGAGTGAAGCCAAGTATACGAATGTTAGGATGCTGAAAAAGGGGATCGGCAAGCATTTTTTCCTTCATCTTCTCGTTTGAGCCAACGCAGTAAATGAGTTGTGTGCTTTCCCGCCATTTGGTCATATATTCAAGGGCATTGTCCTCGTATAAAATTCCCCAACCGCCGCCCATTATGAGTACGGTCGGCATGTTTTTCAAATCAAATTGCGCTCTAATCTCTTCTTTCTCGTATGTATGCCAGAAGTTGGGGTGAACAGGGATTCCTGTTACTTCAATTCGGTCTGTTGTAACCCCTTTTTCCATGAGCCGCTCTTTCACAAGCTCGCTTGAAACGAGGTATTTATTGACTTCTTGGTTTACCCATGACCCATGTGCATCATAGTCTGTAATAAGCGTATATAACCGTATGTCTAGTCCTAGACGTTTGAGCCGAGCAACGACAGCATTCGGTACAGGATGGGTGCATACGATTAGTTCTGGCTTCAGCTGGGATATGACCTGTGACGTTTGGGTATAAAACACACGATGAAGCGCAAGCTGTGTAAAGCGGTTAAGCGACTTCTTATAGTTGCTGCGGTACATAAGACCGACCATCTTTGGTTGTTTGCTTACCGTTTTGCGATATGCAGATATAATCCACGGACCAAGCACCGGATTAAGGAAATTTCCTAACTCGATGACGCGGGTCTGAATCCCYGGACTTAATTGCTTGAGTCCGACAGCGAGCGCATAGGCAGCTTGGGTATGACCAGAGCCAAAGCCTTCAGAGAGCAGAAGCACTCTTTTCTTACGCATTCATTCCACCTACTTTTCTAATTCCATATTACGATGCAAGTGCGACTAACACAAGTTTTATCCGCTAGGGTTGCGAATAATGTGGTGGATAAATTATCCTAGAATGAAGATGTACATGTTATTATTATATGTAACTAAGTAGTCAACTATATTTACATATATTTTACAAGCAAATATAACATAATAAAGTGAGGATGGTTCGATATGGAACGAAATAACCAGGTTGACGATAGTTTGAAAATAGGGGACAACGTTAGAGCTGAAATCCGCTCCGGTCATTATCTAGGTGAGCTTGTTGAAATTAACGGGCCTCGTGCTCTCGTAAAGGTATTAGCTGTGTTAAAGCATCCTGAGCAAGGAGACCTGCATAATCCTTATAATCCAGACGTGCCTATGTTTCATGAGCGTCGTGCACTAAGCTTTACAGAAAAAACAAATGTTTTGCTGCGTGACGTAAAGCGGCATACAGGTACTATTCCTGAGTATAACGATTCTTTAAGAGCTGCCGCAGAAGCCGAAATTGCTTCACTGGATCGACTGCAGCGCTGGGCGGCTAAAGGCTTGGAGCAAATGCAGCAGCTCTTAAAGGAATATAAATAGCTTTATATTATTTATTAATGAAGACGGTTTTTAGAGTATCGCGATAAATCACTTGGAATTGCAATCCTTCTGATAATGCGGCAAGCGGAACATATAACGTGCTTGCTTTGCCAACGGTATGAATAAAAGCAGGCGGTGTATTTAGTGCTTTAACTGCACCGTTTTCACGGAAAGAGGATTGCCCTACCGTTATATCCACCGCTCGATCGGCAACTTTTATAGTTGCCGTCTGCGCAGCGGCGTTCCATTTGGTGGTAGCGCCTAATGCGTCTGCAATGCTCCGAAGCGGTACGAAAGTGCGATTATGAACAACCATTGGTTTATTTGCGCTAATCATTTCTTTTCCATTAACGACAATAGCAATAGCAGCCTCATCATCCTTCGCTCTTGGCTTAACGATGCGATAATCTCCCCAAATGGCCTTCGAAAAGGATTTCCCCATTGCAGCATAACCCGCCCTGCTAGGATGTATGTCCCCTTTTGCAATTGAAGTATAGCTTAGCTCATTATCTATGAAGGAAGATGAGACATTTGCGATTTTAACATTAAATCCTTCTTTCACAAGCCGTTCGATTATCTGATTTAAGCGTTCCCGCAGCTGCTTGATGCTATCCTTCAGAAACAACCGGTCAGCCTCAGGGTAAAGAGGAAAGATGAGCGATCCTACCTTTAATGGAGGAGGGATTGGCAGATATTGATCTGCGATAATGATTTGGGCATTTGGCTGCTGAGAAAGCAGCAATCTTAGAGCAGGCTCAAGCTCCGTCTCGTAAGTGTCCAAAGCCTTGTCCAGCACAGCAGTCGTCTCGGCACGATCGGCACCCTTATTTAACTTGTCGAGAACAGCATACAAGTCGTTGCCGCCTATTGTCATTACGATTAGATCAGCTTCACTTAAGGCAGAGCGGAGCAGCGATGTTTCAACAAATATTCGCTCTGCGCGTGGATCGGGCAGCCCGCTCTGAATATCAGAGCCTTTTACGCTGGCACCGCTCACAACGGCTTCAATCCATCGCTTTAATCCTGATGTTTGGAGCCCTAGCACCCCATAATTGATGTACTCTGCACGAAGTCCATGGAATAAAGCTTGTTCGTATACATGCTCTACGAAGCCATATGGAATGGATTGTTCGGTAAAGCCATATTCGTAGCCGGCAGTTAATGAATCACCAACCGCGACGATGCGGTAAGTGTGATCATCTATCTTTTTGTCAACTACAGAGGCTGCATGAGCAGTAGGAGCGTTATTCCCGGCAGTGCTTATACTTAGTGGAGAGAAAATACCGGTTGTAAGCACGATAGCGATCAATACTGACGATGCAGCGCGAAACGCCGCTTTCCTAAACTTGCTATACAATAAGTACACACTCCTCTGTTAAAATAAAAGGAAATAAAAACTGCTGGGTATGCTATGATGATACTCCGCAGAGAATCGAAGCTAACGCCTTCCAAAACCATCTTCAATAATTGAATTTGTAGTAAAATAGTGCAAACTATTATGAAAATATTAAATTGATTCCGCTTTGGCCTAATGATAAAATAACAGGATAATCGCTATGACGCGGTAAAGGCCGGGTGTGGTCAATTAAACGTTAACGCTCTATAAGAGACGTTTCCGTTTAGCTTAGGAATGTCAAGGAGCAGGCCGGTGTGCCTCGCTGACTACCATTCTATGATAAAACAAGCCAAAAATGAAGCGTAATGCGTATTCATCGGTGCTTAATTTCAACACGTTCACGCTTACCCAAAAATCTTCTCATAGAAAGGTTGCTCACAATGAAAGAACATATTTTGGGATTGCCGCCGAAGCAGGGGCTCTATGATCCGCAGTTTGAGAAAGACGCATGCGGCATGGGCTTTGTGGCCAACATCAAGGGAATCAAGTCACACAAGGTCATTCGCCAAGCGCTGATGCTGCTCGAGAATATGGAGCATCGCGGTGGTCAAGGCAGCGAACCGAATACGGGAGATGGAGCAGGTATTTTACTTCAAATTCCTCATACATTTTTTGCGGCTGAATTAAAGAAGCAAGAAATTGTACTTCCCGTCGAAGGACACTATGCCGTAGGTATGATTTTTATGCCGCAGGATGAAGAAGCTCGCCGTGCAATTGAGCGTGAAGTGGAAACGATCGTTCAAGAGGAGAACCAATCGGTTATCGGTTGGCGTACGGTTCCAACGGATGATAAGAAACTGGGTGAATCCGCATTAGCTGTTAAGCCTTATGTTCGTCAATTGTTTATCGGCATGAACGACAGCCTGAAGGACAATATGGCATTTGAACGCAAATTATATGTTATTCGTAAGCGCGCTGAGCTTGCGATTCGTTATGCCGGCAAAGAAGGCGGCAATATGTTTTACTTCTCTAGCCTATCCTCCAGAAAAATCGTATATAAAGGAATGCTTACGACAGAGCAGGTGCGTTCGTTCTATACCGAGCTGAACGATGAATCCGTTGTTTCGGCAATGGCGCTTGTACATTCCCGTTTTAGTACGAATACATTCCCAAGCTGGGAACGCGCTCATCCTTTCCATTATATGATTCATAACGGAGAAATTAATACCCTTCGCGGCAATGTGAACTGGATGCATGCCCGTCAAACCTTGTTTGCCTCTGAATTGTTCGGTGATGATATCGAGAAAATCAAACCTGTTATTAACCCAGATGGATCGGATACAGCAATGTTCGACAACACGCTGGAGTTCCTATTCTTGTCCGGTCGTTCAATGGCACATGCCGCAATGATGATGGTGCCAGAGCCTTGGTCCAATCATGAGAGCATGAGCGACGAGCGCAAAGCATTTTATGAATACCACAGCACATTGATGGAGCCATGGGATGGCCCAGCTGCGCTTGGTTTTACTGACGGCGTAAAAATCGGTGCGGTGCTTGACCGCAATGGTCTTCGTCCAGCTCGTTATTACGTAACGAAGGACGATCATATTATTCTCGGCTCCGAGGCTGGAACCGTGGAGATTCCGCCAGAGGATATTTTGTACAAAGACCGCTTGCGTCCAGGGCGCATGCTGCTTGTAGATACAGAGCAAGGCCGCATCATTTCTGATGAAGAAGTGAAAGCGGAAATCGAGACCGAGCATCCATATCGCGAATGGCTGAATGAGCATCTTGTTGATTTGGAAGATTTGCCGGAAGCTCCTGAGCTGCCAGAACCAAACCATGCTACTGTTCAAATGAGACAGCAAGCATTCGGATACACATTTGAAGACATTCGCAAAGTGCTTGAGCCGATGGCTGGCAGCGGCATGGAGCCTATCGCTTCAATGGGTTATGATGCACCGCTGGCGGTGTTGTCAGAGCGTCCGCAGCGTTTGTACAATTACTTCAAGCAGTTGTTTGCACAAGTTACGAATCCGCCTATTGATGCGATTCGTGAGGAGATTATTACTGCGACAGGTACAACGATTGGTCCAGAACGCAATCTGCTTAATCCAGAGCCAGAGAGCTGCCGACACATCAAATTGGATACGCCTATTTTGTCTAATGAGCAATTCGCCAAGCTGCGCCATGTGCGCCGTCCTGGCTTCCGTTCCATTACACTCCCGATCTTCTTCCCTGCAAATGAGGGTGAGACGGGCTTGCGCGCTGCGCTTACACAAATGTGTGAAGCGGCTGATCGTGTTATTGCGAAGGGACATAATCTGCTTATTCTATCCGATCGTGGCGTCGACAAGGAAAATGCTGCAATTCCAGCTTTGCTGGCAGTAGCGGCACTGCATCATCATCTTATTCGCCAAGGTACACGGACAAAGGTTGCTATTTTGCTGGAATCCGGCGAACCTCGTGAAGTGCATCACTATGCATTGCTGCTTGGTTACGGCGTAAGCGCAGTTAACCCTTATCTTGCATTTGAATCGCTTGACGACATGATTAAGCAAGGCATGCTTCGCGGCGTATCACATGATAAAGCAGTGAAAAATTATATTAAAGCAGCCACTAAAGGCGTTATTAAAATATTGTCCAAAATGGGTATCTCGACCATTCAATCCTACCGTGGTGCTCAAATTTTTGAAGCGCTCGGTTTGAAAGAAGATGTGATTAACGAGTACTTCACATGGACACCGTCCCGCATCGGCGGCATCGGTCTAGATGTTATTGCTGAAGAGACGTTGAAGCACCATAACCGCGCTTTCGCTGAGCAAGAAGGCGGAGAGAAAGAGCTTGACTCTGGCGGTGATTACCAGTGGCGTAAAGATGGCGAAGACCATTTGTTTACACCGCAAACAATTCATACGCTGCAAATGGCTTCTCGTGCGAATGACTACAAGCTATACAAAAAGTTCTCTGCGCTTGTACAGGGCGAGGACAAAAAACATCTTACGCTTCGTTCTTTGCTCAAGTTTAAGGAAGGCCGTCAAGCCGTTCCGCTTGAGGAAGTTGAATCACTTGAATCCATCGTAAAACGCTTCAAAACAGGTGCGATGTCATTTGGTTCAATCAGTAAAGAAGCCCATGAGAGTCTGGCTATTGCGATGAACCGCCTAGGCGGCAAATCCAATACGGGCGAAGGTGGAGAAGATCCAGCACGCTTTATACCAGATGCGAATGGCGACTCCAGACGCAGTGCGATTAAACAAGTAGCATCGGGACGTTTTGGCGTAACGAGCAACTACTTGGTTAATGCAGATGAGATTCAAATTAAAATGGCTCAAGGCGCTAAGCCTGGTGAGGGCGGTCAACTGCCTGGCCTTAAAGTATATCCTTGGGTAGCCGAGGTTCGTGGTTCCACGCCTGGCGTAGGACTGATCTCGCCGCCGCCGCATCACGATATTTATTCTATTGAGGATTTGGCAGAGCTTGTTCATGACTTGAAAAATGCTAATCCACGCGCAAGAATCAATGTAAAGCTGGTATCTGGTGTTGGCGTTGGTACGATTGCGACTGGCGTTGCGAAAGGCCGCGCAGATGTTATTATGGTCAGCGGTTATGATGGCGGAACTGGAGCTTCTCCAATGGGCTCGATTCGTCACGCAGGTTTGCCGTGGGAGCTTGGTCTTGCAGAAACACATCAAACGCTAATGCTAAACAAATTGCGTGACCGTGTTGTTCTTGAGACAGATGGCAAAATGATGAATGGCCGTGACGTTGCGATTGCTGTACTGCTTGGAGCAGAAGAATATGGCTTCTCGACGGCTCCGCTTATCGTGCTAGGCTGCATCATGATGCGTGTATGCCAATTGGATACTTGTCCAGTAGGCGTTGCAACTCAAAATCCTGAGCTTCGCAAAAAATTTATGGGCGATCCTAGCCATGTTGTTAACTACCTGCGCTTCATTGCTGAAGAGCTGCGTGAGATAATGGCAGAGCTCGGTTTCCGTACCATTCAAGAAATGGTTGGCCGCGTCGATATTTTGGAAACGAAGCAGCTGCTTGAGCATTACAAAGCAAAAGGTATTGATCTCTCTGGCTTGCTGTACGAAGCTGATCTACCACAGGATGCAGTTCGCTACAATGTTCAAGAGCAAAACCATGGTCTTGAATTGTCGCTTGATATGCAGCAGCTCGTTCCACTTGCAAAGGCTGCGATTGAGAATGGCGAGCGCGTGCGCGGAACATTCCCTATTTTGAACACGAACCGTGTTGTTGGTACGATTCTTGGTAGCGAAGTTACCCGTAAATACGGTGCAGCAGGTTTGCCGGAAGATACGATTTCTTACCATTTTGTCGGAACGGCTGGCCAAAGCTTTGGTGCATTCGTGCCAAAAGGAATCACATTGTCAATCGAAGGCGATTCGAATGACTATGTAGGAAAAGGGTTATCCGGCGGTAAAATCATTGTAGCACCGTCACCAAAGGCAACTTTTGTGGCTGAGGACAATGTTATTATCGGTAACACAGCGCTGTATGGTGCTACTAGCGGTCAAGCCTATATCCGCGGTGCAGCTGGCGAACGCTTCGCTGTTCGGAACAGCGGCGCAAATGTAGTTGTAGAAGGTGTCGGCGATCATGGCTGTGAGTATATGACAGGCGGACGCGTCGTTATTCTTGGCCTAACAGGTCGTAACTTTGCGGCAGGTATGTCTGGCGGAGTCGCGTATATCTACGATGAGAAAGGCGATTTCTACAATCATTGCAATCTGGAGATGGTATTGCTGGAGCGCCTAGAAGACTCTGTAGATGTTGCTGAACTTCGTGGTTTGATTGAATCACATGTTAAGTATACAGAGAGTGCGATTGGTAACCGTCTATTGAATGATTGGGAAGCATCGCTTTCGAAATTCGTTAAAGTTATTCCTAAGGACTACAAGCGTATGCTTGAACAGATCCGCAAGGTTGAAGATACAGGCTTAGTGGGCGAAGCGGCACTTCTTGCAGCGTTCGAAGCGAACAAGAAAGAGCTTGCACGCGCAGGCGGCAAGTAATTCAGACTTATTTTATAAATCGTATATACGAGTAAAGGGACTGTCCCTGAAGTGAACTGCACCCCGTCAAGTAGACATTACAAATAATAAAACCTGTTAAACGGCCTTAGTCCTAAACTCCATTGGACTGAGGCCGTTTAGTTTCGCCTGTAATCGTTCGTAATTGTAAAAGTGAATGTAGGCTTCAATGTCCCGTTCAAG
>NZ_JBFTPZ010000085.1:0-11840 GCF_056398745.1 Paenibacillus sp. 01T424
GGTGGAAGCACAGCAATGTGTGTAGCTGGTGGAAGCACAGCAATGTGTGTAGCTGACGAATACTAATCGGTCGAGGGCTTATCCTAAACACGTTTACTGTGACCCATACATCCAGTAGACAGCAGCATAAAGGCTTCAGCAAGCCTAATCTTTCGTATCCAGTTTTCAGGGCGTAAACACCTTGAAGGACTTTGGTTGGATCTTTTCTGAGGAGACTCAGGACTGCATTTCAACGAAAAATCCAGTTTGGTGGCGATGGCGGAGGTGAACCACGCGTTCCCATACCGAACACGACCGTTAAGCCCTTCAGCGCCGATGGTACTTAGACCGCAGGGTCTTGGGAGAGTAGGACGTCGCCAAGCACGAGTGACCTATCGCATAATATGCGATAGGTTTTTTGTTGTTTTTGCATGCAGAAAATGAGCGTTAATCATATAAATGAATCCGGCTATGTATAAACAGCATGCAAGCGTACCAAGCTAATGGAAAATCAATTTTACCGAGCACTTGACCTTTTGCTGAAATTGCATATAATAAAATCAAGGTCAAAGAAAGTCAAAGTCAGTTGTCCGAATATTCGGTGTATATTCTGATTTGATTGCAAGACCTCATTAATACCTATGTTTCAACTTTAGTTTTATTGGTTATTTCTCAGGGAGGTTGGTGGTTTGCGTAACATTTCCGATCTCATCGAACAGTACTTGAAGCTTATGCTTCAAGAAAGTCCAGAGGGCGCAGTAGAAATTCAACGCAATGACCTGGCTGACAAATTTTCTTGTGTACCGTCGCAAATCAACTATGTAATTAGTACTCGATTTACCATGGAGAAAGGATACATGGTTGAAAGTAAGCGCGGCGGCGGAGGCTATATCCGAATACAACGGATTGAGCTTCCTGCATTAAAGGCGATTCAATTCCATATCGAAGAAACGGTTGGAGAATGTGTCGATCAAGGTGCAGCGGAAGGGCTTATTTATCAGCTTGAGGAAGCAAGACTTATCTCTAAGCGCGAGGGAAATCTACTCCGTGCGGCTGTGCATCGCGATACCATTGCACTGAAGCTGCCGCTAAGGGATGAAATTCGGGCAAGGTTGTTAAGGTCCATGCTTATCTCATTGCTGGTTAAGTAATGACAAACCGTTTATACCGGGAGGAGGGATCAGGCTTGTTTTGCCAAGATTGCGGTAAAAAACCGGCTACGCTTCATTTCACAAAAATCATTAATGGCGAGAAGACCGAATTTCATATTTGTGAAAGCTGTGCTCGTGAGAAAGGCGAAGGCATTCCAGGCGCGCCGAATAGCTTTTCTATTCATAGCTTACTATCGGGACTTCTTGATTTCGAACAGCTTGGCGGGTCGACGATTACCGGCATTAAGCAGCCAGCGCTGCGCTGCGAGGAATGTGGACTGACCTATACACAGTTTAGCAAAATCGGTCGATTCGGCTGCAGCTCTTGTTATCAGTCGTTCGAAGGTAAGCTTGATCCACTTCTCAAACGTATTCACAGCAGCACCGTACACAGCGGTAAAATCCCTAAGCGCTCAGGCGGGCAAATCCAGTGCAAGCGCGAGATTGAACAGCTGAGGCGGGATCTGCAAGAGAAGATTGATCAAGAGGAATTTGAAAGCGCGGCTGAGCTGCGTGATCGAATACGTGAATTAGAGCGCAAAATGGCAGACCTGTAGGCTGGCATAGAAGGAGTGAAGGAACCTCTTGACTAAGCATCGATTCTCACAGCATGCACTCAGCGAATGGATGAAGGACGCGGGTCCTGAATCTGAAATTGTCATTAGCAGCAGAGTGCGAGTAGCCCGGAATTTACGTCATCAGCCTTTTCCATTACTTGCAACAAATCAGCAATCTAAGGATGTCATGGATCAGCTGACTGAAGTTAGCCAAAGCGGCAAGCTGCAGTCAATTGGATCATTTGAGACCATTGTTTTGTCAGATTTAAGCGAGCTTGATAAAAGGGTGCTTGTTGAAAAGCATTTAATCAGTCCCAATTTAGCGAACGAATCGCGATGCGGGGCCGTTATTTTAAGCGATAATGAATCTGTTAGCATAATGATTAACGAAGAAGATCATTTGCGCATTCAATGTCTGTATCCAGGTTTCCAAATCCAGGAGGCATGGGCATTGGCCAGCGGAATTGACGATATTTTTGAAGAGTCGGCTGATTATGCATTTGATGAGAAACGCGGTTATTTGACGACATGTCCAACGAATGTGGGCACAGGCATCAGGGCATCCGTTATGATGCATTTGCCGGCACTCGTTTTAACGTCTCAAATCAATCGGATATTGTCAGCTGTTACACAGGTAGGCTTGGCAGTAAGAGGCTTGTACGGCGAAGGCAGTGAAGCGCTTGGGAATTTATTTCAGGTGTCTAACCAAATTACGCTCGGGCAATCCGAGAATGAAATTATTGAAAATCTTTATGGTGTTGCAAGACAAATCATCGAGCATGAGAAAGCGGCTCGCAAACGTCTTATGCATGAGTCGCGGCTGAGGACAGAGGACCGCGTGAAGCGCTCATACGGTATTTTAGCATATGCTTCAATTATGGATTCCAAGGAAGCTGCGCAGCGGTTGTCAGATGTGCGGCTTGGTGCAGACCTTGGCATTTTATCAGATGTAACGCCACAAGTGTTGAATGAACTTTTGGTCATGACTCAGCCTGGATTTTTGCAACAAACCTTCGATGAGAAGATGAGTCCAGAGCAGAGAGATTTCAGGAGAGCAGAACTCATACGCAAGCAATTGCGTGGTGAAAAAGGCCATGGGGGTGCGTAAATATGATGTTTGGAAGATTCACGGAGCGAGCACAGAAGGTGCTTGCATTGGCGCAAGAAGAAGCGGTTCGTCTCGGACATAACAATATTGGTACGGAGCATATTTTGCTAGGCCTTATTCGCGAAGGGGAAGGAATAGCGGCTAAAGCATTGATTGGACTAGGACTTGGGCTTGAAAAGATTCAAGATGAAGTTGAGGCGTTGATCGGTCGCGGTCAAGAGCAGCCTAACAACATTGCCTATACGCCACGCGCAAAAAAAGTAATTGAGCTTTCGATGGATGAAGCAAGAAAGCTTGGACATACGTACGTTGGCACAGAGCATATTTTGCTTGGTCTCATCCGTGAAGGAGAAGGCGTTGCGGCACGTGTGCTCAACAATCTTGGCATTAGCCTAAATAAGGCTCGTCAACAAGTCCTTCAGCTTCTTGGCAGCAGTGAAGCTGTCTCAAGCAATCACGGTTCACCAGCGAATGTTAGCACGCCTACGCTCGATGGACTTGCAAGAGATTTAACTGCTTATGCGAAGGAAGGAAATCTGGATCCTGTAATCGGCCGAAGCAAAGAAATTGAGCGTGTAATTCAAGTGCTTAGCCGCCGTACGAAGAACAATCCAGTACTAATCGGGGAACCAGGCGTCGGTAAAACAGCAATTGCCGAAGGTCTTGCGCAGAAGATTATCGAGAATGAAATTCCCGAAACTTTGCGTGATAAGCGTGTCATGACGCTGGATATGGGCTCCGTAGTTGCAGGTACAAAGTACCGTGGTGAGTTTGAAGATCGGTTGAAGAAAATCATGGATGAGATCCGCCAAGCGGGCAATATTATTCTATTCATCGATGAGCTTCATACGTTGATTGGCGCAGGCGGAGCAGAAGGTGCAATCGATGCATCTAATATTTTGAAACCTGCATTAGCACGTGGTGAACTACAATGTATCGGTGCAACTACTCTTGATGAATACCGCAAATATATTGAAAAAGATGCTGCGCTTGAACGTCGTTTCCAACCTATAACGGTAGATCAGCCATCTCCAGAAGAAGCGATTCAAATTTTATACGGCTTACGCGATCGTTATGAAGCTCATCACCGTGTGAAAATTACGGATGAAGCTATCGTGCAAGCAGTTAAATTATCGGATCGTTACATTCCGGATCGGTTCTTGCCAGATAAAGCGATTGACCTTATCGATGAAGCCGGTTCAAAGGTACGCTTGCATTCTTACACTGTACCGCCAAACTTGAAGCAGCTTGAAAACCGTTTGGAAGATATCCGCAAGGAGAAGGATGCAGCGGTTCAAAGCCAAGAATTCGAGAAAGCGGCAGCACTTCGCGATACGGAGCAAAAAATTCGCGAAGAGCTTGATATTACCAAAAACCAGTGGAAAGAAAAACAAGGCCGTACTGATTCTGAAGTGACACCAGAGGATATTGCTCAGGTTGTAGCTAGCTGGACGGGTATTCCTGTTAGCAAGCTGGCTGAAGAAGAGACGGAACGACTTCTGAAAATGGAAGATATTCTTCACGATCGCATCATTGGACAAGATGATGCCGTGAAGTCGGTATCCAGAGCGATTCGTCGTGCGCGTGCCGGCTTGAAAGATCCGAAGCGTCCAATTGGTTCATTCATTTTCTTAGGTCCAACGGGTGTTGGTAAAACGGAGCTCGCCAGAGCACTTGCAGAAGCGATGTTCGGAGATGAAAATGCGGTTATCCGTATCGACATGTCGGAATATATGGAGAAACATTCGACATCCCGTCTAGTCGGAGCGCCTCCTGGTTATGTAGGTTATGAAGAAGGCGGACAGTTAACCGAGAAAGTTCGCCGCAAGCCATATTCCGTTGTGTTACTAGATGAAATTGAGAAAGCTCACCCTGAAGTATTTAACATATTGCTTCAGGTGCTGGAGGATGGTCGCTTGACTGATTCCAAAGGCCGCGTTGTCGATTTCCGCAACACACTGATTATTATGACTTCTAACGTTGGAGCGGATCAAATCAAGCGTAATTCCTCGCTCGGTTTCACAGCCGTACAGGATGCGGGACGCGACTTCCAGCAAATGAAGGATAAAGTGCTTGGCGAGCTTAAGAAAAGCTTCCGTCCGGAGTTCTTGAACCGTATCGATGAAAGCATCGTGTTCCATTCGCTTGGCGAGGAGCATATTGCTCAAATCGTTACACTCATGTCGGATGAGCTGCGCAAGCGTCTGCGTGAGCAGGAAGTTGACTTCATCTTGACGGATGCAGCAAAAACTTTCCTTGCGAAGGAAGGCTACGATCCACAATATGGAGCTCGTCCGCTTCGCCGGGCAATCCAAAAACATATCGAAGACCGTTTGTCCGAAGATTTGTTGATGGGTAAAATCCAAAAAGGCGATACGTTCACAATCGATGAGAAGGATGGCGGTCTAACCGTTACCAAATCGATTTCCGAACAAGAGCCAGAAGAATCCACGACAAAATAAGCATGATAGTAAACTGTCCCGCAATCAGAATAGCTGCTTGCGGGACAGTTTTTATTAATACAATAAATTGACAATGATAATCATTATCGTATAATAAGACTATAGCGTTACATAGAATGGAGGAACAACGATGATAGTTGTCACCAATACGATAAAAGTAAAAAAAGGCCACGGGGAGACGGTGGCGAGTAGATTTCAAAACTCCAAAGGCATAGATTTATCTCCTGGTTTTGTGCGCATGGAAGTGTTGTTAACGGAAGGCTTAGAAGAATATGATGAGCTTAAAGTAAGCACGACTTGGGAAACCAAAGCTTCCTTTGAGGGCTGGGTGAACAGTGATTCTTTTCGGCAAGCACATGCTCATAGAGGCGGGGGACAACAGGGTGAGGCAGGCCAGCAAACGGAAAGCGTGATGCTCGGCTCACAATTGACAACGCATCGTGTGTTAGTTGCTCGGCAAGCTGGAATTGAGCTTAAGCAGCATTAATTCTATTTATTTATAACTTGGTGCTCTAATAAATATGCTGCGTTGTGACTAATCTTTCGCTCTCTTATCCACTGTGGATAACGAGGGCGTTTTTTATGTTGTATTTATAGAAAAAGCCTTTGGGGATATGTTGATGAGTTGTGGATAATGTTGATAACTTGTTCGTAATTCTGTGGATAACAATGAAAAGACGTGAAATGGATAAGCTTAGCTGTGGGAAACGAATAATAAGTGGGTTATCTCCTTTTTTCATTAACAATGTGGGTTTATACATGGAGGATAAAATGGTAAACTTTATGTAGTGTGATTTTAAGCACAATCGCTAGGGCTGGCATCATTCATTTACGCTGGTTCATAACGTTTAAGGAGTACAGAATGGCCAAAATTAAATCAAAATTTGTTTGTACGGAATGTGGAACAGAATCGCCAAAATGGCTGGGGAAATGTCCCGGTTGCCACGCTTGGAATTCGATGGTGGAAGAGAAAGAAACCGTTGTGAAAACGAAGGGCGTCGGATTGTCGTCGTTTCATGCGAAAGAAAAGCCGCAGTCCATCATACATATAGAAAGTGGGCAAGAGCCTCGTATAGAAACAAGGATGCTTGAGCTTAATCGAGTGCTCGGCGGAGGTGTTGTTCCAGGCTCGCTAATTCTTGTCGGCGGAGATCCCGGAATCGGAAAATCAACGCTGTTGCTGCAAACGTCTCATGCGCTCGCGGTGAAAGGATTGAAAGTGCTCTATATTTCTGGGGAGGAGTCCGTGCGGCAAACAAGGCTAAGGGCAGATCGACTTGGTGCGCTGACGGAATCGCTTTATGTACTATGCGAAACCAATATGGAGCAAATTAACGATGCCATAGAATCAGTCCAGCCGGATTTTCTCGTTATTGACTCCATTCAAACCGTCTACGATCCAAATGTTCAATCGGCTCCCGGAAGTGTATCGCAGGTACGAGAATGCACGGCACACTTTATGCGAGTGGCCAAAATTAAAGGAATTGCGACGGTGCTCGTCGGCCATGTTACGAAGGAAGGCGCGATTGCGGGGCCAAGGCTTTTAGAGCATATGGTGGATTGTGTTCTTTATTTTGAAGGGGAGCGCCATCATACGTACAGAATTTTAAGGGCAGTCAAAAACCGCTTTGGCTCGACGAACGAGATTGGCATTTTCGAGATGGGCGAGGATGGACTGCGAGAGGTTTCGAATCCTTCTGAGCTGTTTTTATCTGAGCGGCCGCTTGGTGTATCAGGGTCAACCGTAGTTGCAAGCATGGAAGGCACCAGGCCTGTGCTTGTTGAGCTTCAGGCGCTTGTGGCCACAACTAATTTTCCATCTCCGCGCAGAATGTCAACGGGTATCGACCATAACCGAATGGCGCTCATTATCGCAGTGTTGGAGAAGCGGAACGGCATGTTTCTACAAACACAGGATGCTTACTTGAACGTAGCTGGCGGAGTTAAGCTTGATGAGCCGGCAGTCGATCTAGCAGCGGCGGTCAGCATAGCCTCCAGTTTTCGCGATGCGCCAACGAAGCCGTATGACGTTATATTTGGTGAGGTAGGATTGACGGGAGAAGTGCGTGCGGTATCGCGTGCTGAGCAAAGGGTGAAGGAAGCAGAGAAACTAGGTTTTAAACGTGTCATAATGCCAGAGAAAAGTTTAAAAGGGTGGAAACCACCCGCAGGCATAGAAATTATTGGCGTATCTACAGTGTCGGAAGCACTTAAGGCAGCGCTTGGATAGGGGGGCAGATGATGAAGGAACCTACACAGCTTGAAATTATGAATCAATTATTGCAATTAGTCGCACCAGGCACCCCTTTTCGGGATGGGCTTGAAAATGTGCTTCGGGCGAAAACGGGGGCGTTGCTGGTTGTTGGCTACAGCCCGGAAGTAATGGAAGTCGTAGACGGAGGTTTCTCCATTAATTGCGATTTCTCGCCTAACTATTTGTATGAGCTTGCAAAAATGGACGGAGCTATTATTTTGAGCGAGGATATGCGCCGAATTTTGTATGCGAATACGCAGCTTATACCGAATAGCTCCATTCCGTCGATCGAAACGGGAATTCGGCACCGTACAGCTGAGCGGGTTGCAAAGCAGACAGGCAAGCTTGTTGTATCCATCTCGCAGCGCCGTAATATTATTACTTTGTATCAAGGCAATCTGCGTTATTCGCTGAAGGACATGGGTGTTATTTTGACGAAGGCCAATCAAGCGATTCAAACGCTCGAGAAATATAAAGCGGTGCTTAGCCAATCCTTTACGAATCTTTCAGCTCTTGAATTCGAAGAGCTCGTTACACTTCAGGAAGTAGCGCATGTTATTCAACGTGTTGAAATGGTGCTGCGCATCAAGATGGAGATCAAGCGTTATGTAAATGAGCTTGGAACGGAAGGACGGCTCATCAGCATGCAAATGGATGAGCTCGTTGGCGGAGTTGAAGAGGATGCATGGTACTTACTTAAGGATTATGCCAAAGAAAATTCGGATGAGAAAATACGAGAAATTCGGGCAGGCCTGAAGAAGCTGAGCTCGGATGAGCTGCTGGATGCGCCGCCAATCATCCGTTTGATCGGTTATCCACATACGAGCAACATGAACGATGAATCCGTGTCACCGCGCGGTTATCGACTGCTGAATAAAATTCCAAGATTGCCGCTCATTATTATGAACAATTTGATTGAAAACTTCGGTCGATTGCCTCATATTCTGATGGCGACAATTGAAGAATTGGATGAGGTTGAAGGTATTGGCGAGGTGCGGGCACGTGCGATTAAGGAAGGTCTAAAGCGGATACAAGAGCAGATGTTCATTGACAGGCAAATTTAAATCCCATACAATGGATTGAATGTGGTCCTATAACGTGGAGATACATTCGTTAAGGGTTTTGGGGCATAGTAGAGAAGAGGTGGAAAAGATGATCACAAAATCGATACCGAGCCTTCTCACGGTGGGGAACTTATTCCTAGGAGTAATCGCCATCATTCTTGTATTCAATGAAAAACCAGATACTGCGGCTATGATGGTGTTAATCGCCATGCTGCTTGATGGTGTTGACGGACGCGTTGCTCGGGCGCTGAACGTTCAAAGTGAATTCGGTAAGGAGCTGGACTCATTATCCGATGTGATTTCGTTTGGCGTAGCTCCAGCATTTATTATGTATGTAGTTGCTTTTCAAGATCTTAATCCAGCCTTGGCTTGGATCGTAACGGCATTGTTCCCGATTTGCGGGGCACTGCGGCTTGCTCGTTTCAATGTAATATCAAGTGCGCCAGGTTATTTTATCGGTCTTCCGATACCGGCGGCTGGCGGAGTGTTAGCGACATTAGCTTTATTTCAAAATGACATTTATGTATCCGTGTTGCTTGCAAGCACAGTAGTGCTTTCCATTCTTATGGTTAGTACGATTAAATATCCGAATTTCAAAAAGGTCGGTATTCCTAAGAGCGCAGTATGGGTTGTCCCTATTGTTATTGTTGTATCTGTCGTATTAGGTCTATTGTTCAAAAATGACTTATCCAAAATTTTGTTTGTACCGCTGCTTCTATATGCGCTGTACGGCCTAAAAAAAAACGTTGATCGCCGTTTGCCCAAGCGAAACCGCAAGCGGAAGAAACGTGATGAAAACGCGGAAGACCCTGTTCAAACAGAGAAGCCGGCTTGATCAAAGCGGCAATATTGAATGTAAAATAGCGTTTCAAGCACAGATTTTTGTGCTTGGGCGCTATTTTTTTTCTTGCTTAAAGCCCCCTTTTAGCAATCTATTATGGGATAATTTTGAAACTAATCATCTTCCAAATTCGTATTTAATAGGCGGTCAAAAACGAATTCGAATGGAGAAGATGCTGGTTTGAAACGACTATTTAGTATTAGAAAGCCTTCTTTATGGACCAAAACGATTCTTACTGCTGCTTTATCAGTCAGCCTGCTGGCTCCAGCCGTCTATGCGGCTCCCGTGGAACCGAGTGCTGCGCCTGCTCCAAAAGCGTTAAATGTTGAAAATGCGACAACTTTTTTAAACGATTTTTTTGCAACGGAACAAATCAAATCGCAATATGTAGGAGCTTCTGTCGTTATTGT
This sequence comes from Paenibacillus sp. 01T424, assembly GCF_056398745.1. Taxonomy (NCBI): domain Bacteria; kingdom Bacillati; phylum Bacillota; class Bacilli; order Caryophanales; family Paenibacillaceae; genus Paenibacillus; species Paenibacillus sp. 01T424. Next base: position 9,827 of record NZ_JBFTPZ010000085.1, read on the forward strand.
GAAGGATGGGAAAACGGTAGCGCAGCGAGGATATGGCTTTGCAGACCTGGAAACAAAAAAGCCGATTGACCCTGCTTCAAGCGTGTTTCGCATCGCGTCAGTGTCCAAGACCTTTACGGCAGCCGCGGTTATGCAGCTTGTAGAGCAGGGGAATATTTCTCTTCAAGACGATTTCACCAAGTATGTGAAGGATTTGAAGTTCGATAACCCGTTCGGCAAGCCGGTTACGATTGAGCATTTACTTACGCATACGACGGGTTTTGAAATACGTGATCCGCAGCCAGAGGATATACATACCGACTTCGGGAAAGTAGTTGAAATTGAAGACTATGTTCGGGGGCATATGCCTTCTGTTGTTCGGGAGCCGGGCAGCGCCTACATGTACGATAACTTTGCGTCGATGCTGATTGGATTGATCGTACAAAAAGTCAGCGGTTTACCTTTTAACGATTACATGGAACAGAATATATTTAAGCCGCTGAAAATGGATTCAAGCCGTTTTTTACTTGATAAAAAACTTACAGAAAATCTAGTTTCGGAGTACGACGCTGCAAACGGCAAACATGAACTATATGCAGTTACTCCTACTGTAATGCCGCAAGGGGGAATGTTCTCTACTGCTGAGGACATAAGCAAGTTTATGATTGCTTTCCTGAATGGCGGTTCATCAGAATCCGGCAGCATTCTTAAGCAAGTAACCTTTGATCAGATGAAAACGTATCGCTCTTCGATTCATTCATTGCTGCCGAACACTACTTATGGATTTGAGGCACCTATTCAGCTTCCTGGGGCGGGAAGCAGTTCTTCCGTGATAGCCAAGTTTGGAGATATTGTGGGCACTAGCTCGCTTATGTTCCTTATTCCGGAACAAAAGACGGGAGTATTCATTACTTACAACAAAATAGGCCCTCTCCGTGATTTCTTCTATCAGGCGTTTATTCATTCGTTTTTTCCGGCATATGCTGCAYCTGCCAAGTTCGACGCATTCACGCCGAGTACGAGTGATTCATTAAATAAATTCACGGGCATTTATACTGACCTTCGTCTTGCACAACTAAATACATCAATAGAAGCAGATGGCAAAGGCAGCTTGATGATATCAGATGCTTTCCTTGGACCGCGTGCACTTAAACAAGTAGATAAAAATCTATTTGTAGATAGCCTTACGGGTAAATTCACGGCATTTGCGATAGGGTCAGGCGATGAAGTGCTTTACTTTAAGGAGCCGTATCTGAATCCGCTCGGCTATGGGATGAAACATAAAGCGCCAACCTTGTTTGCTGATATTGCGAAAGACCACCCTTATGAGAAGGCAATTTATACGCTGAAAACATTAGGGCACTACTCCGATATTGAGGATGAGAAATTTAATGCTGAGCAATCAGTCACTCGGGGACAATTTGTTAAGCATCTTATGGAGATTAGCGGATTAAAAGGAAGCAGTACGGAAGAACTTGTATTTACGGATTTGGAAGGCCATTCGGCCGCTGCTTTTGTTCAGCAAGCGTATGAGCTGGGCCTGGTCAAAGGTACAACAACGAATCTGTTTGAGCCGGATCGCAGTATTACTCGCCAAGAAGCGGCTGTTATGATGTGGCGCGTTTTCTCTCAGCAGTATCCAGCAGAGTTGTTTGAGTCGGTTAAGCTCTCCGGTGAGACTGATAAATGGGCGCTGCCAGCTGTTAAGATGATCGTTAAGCTCGGCATCTATGGACCAGAGGTTCAAGAGCCAGAGAAAGGTGTTTTCAATTACGCTTCTAAGAAAGTTCTGAACCGCCAAGAGGAAGCTGCTATTTTATATTCTCTTCTTACACGTCCGTTAGATGTTATTGTTTCTGGATTCATGCAACAGAAGTAGCACTATTAGTGCTAAAAAAGAGGCCTCCCAATATGGAGGCCACTGAAGAACTTAAGGTTTTTGTGAGCCCCCAAAGCGATAAGCAAAAATGCGACACCTTCTCCTGATATTCCGGAGAAGGTGTCGCATTTTTGAGGTCTTGGCGCTGTTTGTTAG
>NZ_JBFTPZ010000086.1:0-10334 GCF_056398745.1 Paenibacillus sp. 01T424
GTCTTCTTCCCATCACAGCTGAACACAATCTTCTTATCCTCAACAAACGTCTCCAGGTGAACGTTTTTCCCCCAAAGCTGAACGACATGAGGCAGCGTACGCTCAAAATACTTTAGATCCAATTCCATACTCTCATACTCATGGATTAAATAAAGCTCACCCACACGATTAAAATCCCCATCCTTAACCATCAAACTAGGAAATCCACCTTTACATTTGAATAAACAAGCTGATCGCGAATTTTCTCCCACGATTTATCGGTAATTTTCCACTCAGGGCCTTTCTTCTCGAAAATGTACAGATCAAGATCAATAACCAGATCCTTCGTCAGATAGTTGCGGATGAATGAAATATCTGAATCGAGTTCGCGTACCTCGAACATTTTTTCCCTGCCCTTGCCGGGAACACGTCCGAAGCGTGCTTGTTCTTCCTTCGTTGGGTTATCGAATCGACGTTCGATATCCTCGATTTTTAATCCTAAATAATAGGGATTCAAGGTGTGCCGGGATGGCTGCACCACAGAGGAGTTTAGCTTAGCGAATTCAATAGTTTCATCGCTAGTTAGATCAGAGCGCTCGCTGTCCTTTTGCACCATTTCGATATAACGTTTCTTATCTAATTGATAAGGCTTAATGAGTGTCGGATCGACATGCTCTTGAATGGCAAGAATCGCATCGATATACTTTTCGACTGCATCTGTGCCATAATCCATTTCATATTGATGAATACGATCCGCTGTAGCAGACATGCTCTCGACCATATTGCGATTGGTAACACTAAAGCGAGCGTTGTTTTTGAAAAAGTCACAGTGAGCAAGCACATGGGCCACGATGAGTTTATTTTGAATTAAAGAATTTCCTTCAAGAAGAAATGCGTAGCAGGGGTTGGAATTAATGACGAGCTCGTAAATCTTACTCAAGCCGAAGTCGTATTGGAGTTTCATTTTATGGAAAGTTTTGTCGAATAACAATGAATATGAAGAAAATTATAATGATTAATAATTGTCAGTATTCACCTATGAAAAAGTTGTGTCATAGTTATCTTTACAATAATTGAACATTTTCAAAAAAAAAGTTTACGCTTGTATATAAACAGGTGTTTGAAATTGTTAAAGCGGATGAAATGAACGATCTATTACTAAACGAAATAGTATACATATAGTACAAACCAAATTGTAACATATTTATAAAATGGCAAAAACATATCGCCAAATAAGTCGTTATGAGCCGATAGATTCCAGTGATGACGAAGCGAAACAATTGATTTATTATTTCTTGTTATTATAGTCATCAAGAGCCGTAATCAGAAGAAAGCTTTTTTGTAACGAAGAATAATTGATATGCCAAAAACCACTCCTTACGAGTAGCGGCTTTTGGCATGAAAGATACGCTGAGAATAAAAGAATACGAGAACGAGATTGAAGATTAGTTCTCGTTAGCACTAATGTTGCTCTGGAGCTGGCTTAACCTGATCGAGCTGTAGAATTTGTAAACTCTTTTTAAAATTAGATAATATTCGACAAGTAAATGGTTTTTTGGTACTATTCCAAATAATGTATATTGAAGGTAACATTTATTATCATTGAAATAATTTCCAATGATTTCAATTTGAATAGATTGGAGAGTGAATGAATTAAGTTCCAACCCAGATGAACCCCAATAATTATTAATGAGAGGAATGAAGAGAACCGTGCAAAAAAAAATAACATCAACGTTAGCAGGTGTACTATTGCTAGGAACAGTTTTCTCAGTTGCATATGCTTCTAATCAGAATAACAATGTGGCAATCAATAAAACAGCTGGTAACCTCGATTTTATCGGTGACGAGTATTACAGGATGCTACAGGTTGATACGGACAATCCTATTTTGCTTAACCGTCTACAAGACCGTGACTACGCAAAAATAAAAGAGTTTCTTGTTGATGAATCTTCAGAGCCGTTGACATTACAAGCTTTAAAAGAAATTGAAGTAGACCCTAATGCTAGAGTTGTTGATAATATGTTACAAGATGGTCGTTTTCTCAAAGAGAACTGGGATGAGTTGCAACACAAAATGATTGAAGAAGCGCTAACTGTTAGAACTTTGAATGGTATCCGAACTAAAGAGCAAATAAATCCACAAGAATTTGAAACGTCCGTAAAAACTAGTCATGGGGATATTGCAATTAAGTTACAGAAAGTTCAAGTTGATGGCAAAACAATAGTAATTCCAAAAAACTCGGACGATATCCCCGTTCAGTTTTCAATTACGCCGGATGGACAGAAGTCGCTGGTTTCTGCGGAGAATGGGCTGTGGCTCGTAAACAGTTCTAATAACCAGTTGGAGCTGTTATTGCCGAGTACATATAACGGGAAAACCTTTGAAGCATTAGCAGAGGAGTCAATGAACTTGTATGGTGAAAATATTGTGGTTTGGAATGAGGACGTTATGTCAAGTCCCGACAGTAAAACACTGGTTTATAACTCTAATAAAAACAATATTAAGACACGTGGATCAGCTCTTTTTGTTTATGATATCACTACTGGCAATGAAACTATTATTGCAGATGCGGAGGGTGCCAATTACTTAGTAGATGGATGGTTGACTCCCGAAAGTGTACTTTGCAAAAAGATTACAAGTTCAGGCATGAAGCAGGTTGTAGTTAGCCTGGATGGGAAGGAAGCTGAACTGGACTTGGTGGGTGAGGCACCGTATATATATGCTGTTCAGGATGGCCTTATTGCTTACGCTACGGCCCTAAGTAGTGGCGAAATTCACATTGCTAAAATTGATAAATCTGGTACGCTCCAAGAAATTACTTCAACCAAATTGAATGGAACAACTAGACTTCGTGCAAGTAACAAAGGGTTCAGTTCGGATAACTCTTATTTTGCCTTTATCTATGTTCCAGATGACGTTCCAGAGGCACGTTATATAAAAGTAATTGATTTGAATTCCGACAAACTAATTGACTTAGACTTTCTGCCTGCAGAATCAAACTCTTCCGCACGTTATTTAGAATTCTCTTGGACAGATGAAAATACCCTGCTTCTTGTTGTTAAAGAGGAAATAAATGAAACGAAAAAAATGTCTACTTGGACATATTCTTTAAGGTGAGGTGAACATGATGAATAAAATTAATCGCAAAGTAGTTCTGTTACTGTTAGCGTTTGGGTTATCTTTTTCGGTTATGCCAAGTGTTAATGCTGCCTATACACCCTACTCCGAAGTATTCACAGGTGCTATTGATGCTACAACACGTTGGTCAAGTCCGATCGAAAATTCAAGTGGTAGTCAGATTTGGCCCACTGTTACCAGCAAATGGAGTGAACCACGAAATGTCGATGGAACTTCACCTCATGTAGGCGTGGATCTAAGTATTAGTACCTCTAAAATCATAGTGGCAGTGGCAGATGGTACTTTAAAAAACCTAAAAGACTCATTAAATACCGTTTCACTAGAAACAGCATCAGGTGTTTATTGCCACTATGAACATATGGTTGTTGCAACTACAACATAYCCAGATGGAACTTATGCTGAAGGAGATCGAATTGGAACAGGCGGTTCCGTAGGTGCAGCTGCTGAACATTTACATTTTGGTGCATATTCTAAGAACGAAATCGCTGGMCGAAAAGCCTACCGAACTGAAACATTGTACAGGGATACTGCGTCTTGGAACTATGGAAGAAACCTTGATGTTTTTAGTCAGGCAAAGTTTCTTAGCAGCAAAATTGCTCAAATTACAGTCGTATTCAGTGGTACCGGCAATACGCATACAGAAGTACCATCGGCAGTTACATTGTTCTATAGAACCGCTGGAAGTAGCAATTGGATTCAAGGAGGTGCTATGCAAAGAATTGGAACAACATTTGACTATAAATTCGACTTTCAAAATGTAGTCCCAACTGGAACAAATATTCAATGGATGGCAAGAATTACACGTAATTTAGGTATTACGTATCCTTATGCATGGGCCCCTGCTAAATATTATAGGCCGGATACAAATCCAAATTCTACTTCTAACGCTTATGGTTATTTCCCTAATACCGTAACTTATTGATTTGTCTTTCATTTATGGTTATGAGCCGACTGCTTGCATGGAGTAGTCGGCTTTAACCTTTACTTTTTAAATGTACTAATAAGTTTATATAACGAATTGTATTCTAACTTGGAGGTATACAATGAGGAAAAACATTATTTTTTTGTTTCTTTTGTCAATGGTTTTAACCGGGTGCAGTACTAATTCATCCATGGAGACTAGCCCCAGCCCCATTCCATCTCCTGTAGAAAGTACACCGGTTGCTGAAACGAGTACACCAGTACCATCTGAAACAAATGTCCCAACACCAGAAGTTATGACTAAGCAAGAAATATATGACTTTGATTTAATACGCTCGGATTGGACCAAAGAGAGAATGGAGGAATTAGGACTTAATAAAGAGGTGAATGATAGTGGTGGCGAAACATATTTTTCCAATGATGTGGTTAAATATATCTATTTTGATGCTCGCTCTGTAGAAACAACACCGGCAGTGATCGATGTGTTTGGAGATCATCCGGGACCTCGAGGAGTTCGTGTGGGTGATACTTTTGAAAATGTGATGTCGCTCTTCCCACAAAATGAGGATTGGAGAATTAATGCTAATGGTGTATTTTACGGTAAATATAATCCTGATGCTGCGCAAGATACATGGGGATCATCTGGATATGTTATAACTCAAGATGATGGAAGTAGAGAAGTTTCAATAATTACAGAAGATGTCTACCCATTCGTTAGATTTTTTTTAAAAGATGATGTCTTAACACATTTTACTTTCTTTTTAATATCGGCTAATTAATTGATTTTTTCAATGAAAAAATTATCGGTTTTATAACGAACTAAAAGAAAACATACGAGGCCACTCACTTTGTCAGGTGGCCTTGCATGTTTTCTTGTGTTAAAAAATAGACATAAGGGCAAGCGTCAAAAGCCAATGGAAACACGTGGTCACTTCCTCGTCAGTACACCGATCAGCAAGCGACCGAAAGAAGTCCATAAACGTACGACGTTCGGTCATTGGGAGCTTGATACCGTGGTTTCTAGCCGTGGCAAAGCAAGGCTTGCGCAGCTACTTTCATCGAACGAAAGACGCGACTATACGTTGCACTGAAGATGCCTAATCGAAAGGCTCACTCGATGGAGGTCGCCTTCGGTGTCGTCATGATACGTGATCCTTAGACGTCGCTGCACTTTTTCGTTTCATAGAGGGCGGAGAGTTATTTGTCACCAGCTTAGTTGCTTCTAGGCTTGCTTGCAAGGCTGCCAGAAGATCATTGACATTCGATATTTTTCAGCTGCAGGAGAAGTTACAACATCTACACTTTCACCGGTGACTTTTTGTTCATGAGATCAAGCAAGGCAATACGATAATCGTCCGTATATTTGTTAGGTTCAAATTTCTCACTCAGCTGTTCGATTAGAGCTTTCGCCATACCGAGTTCCTTTTCGTTTTCAACTGTTCGCTGCGGTAGATTGGGGACTTGAGGGATCGTGTCTCATTCGGATAAAACATGCACTCCATTTAAATGATCGATTTCATTACATCGCGCCAAATAGCCTTCTGCCTGAAGAACGATAGATTTAACCTTGCTATTCAACGTTTTAATCTTCACCGATTGAGCCCTATTAACGTAACCGTAATAATCTGGATAAGCTAAACAAGATTCTACTCCCGATCGTGCACCTTCCAACTCTAATATCTCAGGATTAATTAACTCGATTAGTCCATCCCCGCAATCCATGACTATCAATCTTCTCAGGTACCCAAGGCTGTACATAACGCGTCATGTGTCTCGGATTTCACTGACTTGGTTGATTATTTAGAAGAGAACTAATGGAAGCAGCAGAAAGATTATAATCGGATTTCTCTTTTTATAAATGCGCTAAATCAGCTCTGAAATGCAATTTGGAACCATGCAGATGAAGATAACGAAAATATGAACTGTGAGTCCAAGATCCGGAAGCAGCTGGCAACTGCTATCATCGATGGCCAAGAAGTTGAGTTGCGGGGGCCGGTGCGATTGGATATCCTGGTTAAGCAGCATACATGGAACAGTTCTGTTTATCGCTGGCCAGGAAGTCAAGTTGCAGGAGCCCATACACTATTTAGGGGGAGGTAGTGATTTTGGTGAAGAGACCGAACTTAAATTGCCATACTATCCGACTAGAAAACTGTTACTTTAGTCGGGAATTGAATAAATTATGTTGACAAATGTATTATGCAATCATACACTATGTTTACCAAATATTAGAATGTCATTACGGGAAAATATACAAATATCCTTAACAGTATTCGCATAAAATGCATTAACAACGAAAGGGGAGTTAATTTATATGAACCGTAAATCACTTCTAGGAGCAATCATTAGTTTCTCTTTAATAGCAGTTATGTCCACTGTTCATGACTCTAATCATACTAGCCAAACTTCTTCAAATACAAATGGAGAGGTTATAGAACCGACAGCGAGTGCATATCCAACAAATGATCAAGGTCAAACATATGGACATGGACCATTCCCTGAAGGTGTAAATCAGGGGCCTGATTTAATTAAAGCAGAAGGTAAAAATGGGGTTGTGGGATATGTTAAATCTACAGATTTAGAACCATCAATGTCGTCAATAGAAGAAGCTTTGGCATATAACAAGTCAATGGAAAAACTTGGTTATGTATCACTCCCGCTATATGAAACAGACGGTAAAACTATTATTGGTGAATTTATAATTTATTCTTCTTCCAATGGTGATAAATAAAATTTATCATAAAAACTATTTTATAAGGGGCGGTAATTTCAATGAAATGGAAAAATTTAACTGCTAAAGTAACGGGAGTATGTGCTTTGTCTATCTTATTAATATCAACAACAGTATTTGCTGGTGGTGCAGCATCAACAGAATCATCGAAGACGAAATCAACAGTTAATGGGTATACTTACAATGCTTATTCAACAGCAGAGGTTTCACTATGGACTTGGAATACCTATCAAGCACAATCTACACTAATAGTCCAAGTAGACGGTGGCGGTAACGCACCTTCAGGTTATATGGGTGGACAGGCTCGTTTATATAATTTTACAACTGCTGTTTTAAAAGTTGCAAGCCCTGTGAAATATACTACTTCTGCAACTTCGCTCCTTGTAACTAATACGGCGCAACAAGCAACAGTTACAGATGAAGCTACATATTATGGGCAGGGTAAAGTTCAATATTACAATGGTAATGGTTATGTTGGTATTGAATTAACTAAATCTCCTAATGTTATTCTATCAAATTCATCAAACAAATTTTCCGGAACTAATCAATTACCAGATAACTTGAAAGATCAAGAAGAATACGCTGTAAATAATAATGGGGAAACCTATGGTTCCGGATTATTAGAATCTAAAATAGGAGAAGAGCCAGATTTAATTTTAGCAGAGGGCACCAATGGAGTTCAAGGGTATGTCAAGGCTGACGATTTATTTCCAATTGCATCTAGTCTTCAAGAGGCAACTATTAGTAACAGTAATGGTGATATCCAAGTAATCTCTTTATATGATCAAGATGGTTTAACAGTTATTGGTGAATTTGAATTGAAAGAAGGCAACTCGGTAACTAATTAACATATTAAAAGAGTAGAGGAGGATGCAGCCTAAAAAAGTAGGCTGCATCTTCTTTTTATCACAAAAAGCACGGGCTTCAATAAACTCCCTAGGTACGACAAAAAATCCAATAAACCTAAATTTGAAGTCATGGTCGTATTTTGTGATCATGGCTTATTTATTTTGCCGAATTGACTTTTGTTCATTCAGAAAATTTAAAGGGTCGGACTAATCAAGCCTTATGGCTTCTACGCCAAGAGCATCAAATTATTATAGAAATGGGTTCTGAAGAATAAAGAAAAATACGTATAGCCGGCGCAATTTGCTATGACACAACTGATCTAGCATTAGTTGCAGACTTACGTGAAGTATCAGATATATTTGTAATTGCAGCTATTAATCAAGATATTCAAACATTTGATAATATGGTTGCCGCTTTACATTATCAATTGTGTCAACCTGTTATTTTAGCAAACACAGGAGAGTTTGGAGGTTCTACAGTTCAAGCTCCATTTACGAAGCATGCTCGCCAAATAGCGCAAGTTCACGGCAACAATCAAATTGCTGTTAGTGTATTTGAAGTAGATGCTGCTATTTTTAAATCAGCGTCTCCTGCTCCAACCCACTCTGAAGTTAAAACACCACCTGCTGGCTATAGAGGTAGATCTTGAACTTAGCGTGAGACTGTACACTGGTTATTGAATTGACGATTTGTAGTCAAAAGGTATTAATACCGAAATATTCAAATTCGAAAAGTCTTGCTGTGCCTAAGAAAATCCCAACGAATTCGCTCGTTTGTAAATCATTTCTATAATGATATATAAATTAACAAAAGATGCGACACCCGAGCAATTAAAAAACGCCGGGCTTGGCGCTCATTACGTTGCCCATGACAGTGCTTTGTTCTATGAGAGTGCAGGCGGCGTACCCTTTACGTTTCATTTTTGTCAATTTTATTTGCTATTTTTCTGTTCTTTATGAAAGATAAGTGGAGGTCTGAAGAAGGAATCCTCACTATACTATTATTGATACCCTTTACTTTATTGTGGATAATCCCTTTTATTAGTGATGAAATTAAATTAAGGGTGGCTGTACCTACGAATTACTTAATGGAAACATATATTAACGACAAATATATTTCTAGTTCAAATGTTATTGACACATCGATTGAGTTAGTTAGATATAATTCTGCTAAGAAGATTTTAGATGTAAATATAAAGGTAATACCAGAAGTTTTCATGGAAAAACAATTGAAYATGGAAGAAGTTTCAGAATCTRATGATAGATTTGCAAATTACTTTATGAATAACATATACATTGCTTATATTGATCTATTAACAGACCTCTCTAATGAAACAATAGTTCCAAAAATCATAAATGTTTTTGGTTATTGKKGAGATACTCAGATCATGCAAATACATTATACTAGAGTAAATAAAAAATACAAACTACATGAACCTTATCCTGAAATTGCTTTGATAGGCTTGAATGATTGTTGGTACTTGCAATACCCTTTTGAAGGGAAAAAAAATATGATCTTAATAAGAGAAATCAATGGTTTGGATTTTACGATGCGGATTGATGAATATATAAAATAAAAATTGCTTTTGARGGATTAAGCGTAGATAAAGCCTATAACTTCTTATAAAATGAAACTATCTTCAAAAATGAAGGGACTGAACTATGCGCAGATGTCAATATTTTCAWCCTAACTATTAAATTATAATGGAGGTAAAAGTATTGATTACAGAGTTACACACAGAACGTCTTCATTTGAGAAAAATGAAGGTATCGGATTCTTCTAGCTTGTTTAAAATTTGGTCTGATCCAGATGTTACTAAATTTATGAATGTTAGTAGTTTTACTAATGAAAATCAAGCAAAAGAAATGATTACTCTCCTTGATGACCTTTCTCAAGACAGCAAAGCTATTCGTTTCTCCATAATTAAAATAGAATCCAATGAAATCATAGGTTCTTGTGGTTTTAATTCCTTGGATTTTGAAAATGCAAAAGCTGAAATTGGATATGATATTGMTAAATCATTTTGGGGAAGAGGATATGCTTCAGAAGCTATCTGTTCTTTGTTAGATTACGCATTCTCATCTTTAAAGATGAATCGAATCGAAGCAAAAGTTGAACCCGAAAACGTGAATTCAATAAAACTTTTACAAAAGCTAAGCTTTACGTTTGAAGGAACACTAAGGCAATATGAAAGAGTAGACGGAAAGTTTAACGATCTCAATATCTATTCAAAATTAATATCGGATTAATTTGATTTTTCATGCCTATTTTGAATTGTAAGTAGCATACACGAAAACTAACCTTTACAGACAGTGTGGGGAAAAAGTATCACAAGGTTTTAAGCTCCCTTGGTACAATATATCTTTATAATCACCATTACGARGCTGCCGACATGATCGGCAGCCTTAATTGCGTTAACGGGCAGCTAATCTAATATGAAGAAATATCGGGTTTGAAAGCCGCTGCAAGCCGTTCGGTTGGCATCATACTGTACGGAGTCAGCCAAAATGGAACTGCTACTTACACAATACGAATTGCATAAACGAAAATCYGAGGAGCTTGACGTAAAGGTAAAGGGCTCGTGGAGATCCAAAGGAGTGACAAACAATCCTTGATTGGCATCATCGCCGTTAACTTGCTTAAATGAAGTAGAAAGATATGAATGTGTGTAACACTAAAAAGCTACAGGTTCAGGACAGGACTCTCCACTCCTATC
>NZ_JBFTPZ010000087.1:0-10023 GCF_056398745.1 Paenibacillus sp. 01T424
TACACCAAAGCGAACACCAAAGCGAGCGTTGTTTTTGAAAAAATCACAGTGAGCGAGCACATGGGCGACGATGAGTTTATTTTGAATTAGAGAATTGCCCTCTAGAAGAAACGCATAGCAGGGGTTGGAGTTAATGACGAGCTCATAAATTTTGCTTAAGCCGAAGTCGTATTGGAGCTTCATTTTGTTGAACGTTTTTCCAAAGCTCCAGTGGCTAAACCTTGTCGGCATACCGTACGCGCCAAAGGTATAAATAATTTCTGCCGGGCAAATCTCATAGCGCATTTGATAAAAGTCTAAACCAAAGCCGGTAGCTATTTCTGTTATTTCATCAATGGATCGCTCCAGTGCACGAATTTCATCCTGTCTCATCCGTCATCCCTCCGCATGCGAAAATACGATTCATACCATGTGTATGAGCGGGTGGTCAAGGTTATGACGAAGTGTGCAGGATGGACTCAGCGTATGTGGCGATCAAAAAAAGAAAAAACCTTGGACATCTGCCTTTTCGAGTAAATACTCAAAGTGGAATCAGACGATCTCAAAGTTTTTTTTCATTTTGCTTATTGTCGTACATCGCTAGGTCAGCGTTGCTTATCAATTCTTTTAGCGTGCTAGCCGTGCCGTGCGTTGAACTAATGCCTATGCTAGCGGAAATATGAATGATATGACCATTGATTGTGAATGGCTCGTCAATCGATTTTTTTATTTTACTGGCTACAAAATCGATATCTTGGTTGTCCACCAAATGCTGAAAGCAAATAACGAATTCGTCTCCACCGTATCTAACGAGGATGTCGGTTTTTCTGACGTCTTGTTTCAGTCTCTTAGAAATTTGAAGCAGCAGCAAATCACCAAAGTCATGACCGAACGAATCATTAACCTCTTTAAAATCATCGATGTCGATGAACATCACACTAAACTGCTTGTCCGAGCCAGCATGATCCAAATGAGATAAATAACGTCGATTGTAAAGACCGGTCAAGCTGTCCGTAACACTTGCGTTTTCTAAATCCAATATATATCCGAAAAAAGCGGCCATCGAATGGAGAAATCCGAGCTGCCTTTCATCTAGATGAATCGGTTCTTTATTTATGGCGCATAGGGTACCAACTGCTGTCTGGTCAGCTGTTCTTACAGCGATTCCGACCAAAGCTTGTGCTCCAAGTTGCTGGGTAATAGGTAAAGAGGCTGTACGCGGATCATCAAGTGTATTGGTGATGTTAAGAATGGAACAATCCTGCTCTAAAACAAGATTGCAATAACTTTGCAGCAAATGTAACGGTAAGCTATTGGTTCCTTCATTTTCATGACGGTTGAGCGCTCTTATGATTCTGCTTCCATTATGATCAATTGTAGCTATCAATAAAGTGTCAACCTGTAGAAAGTGCTTCAAGGTGTCAATAATATGGTCGGCTGCATCTTCTAGTGAGCGTATAGTACTGCTCATGCTCTCAACTCCTGCCGTAGTGTTGAAACAAAGGAATTACCTTATAGTCCCATAGTAGTCTAAAAAGAGGACTAACTCAAGAAACAATTGATAATAACTAGGCAAATTGAACTATAAATTTATGACTTCGTAAACCTTTACCTTGTATCGAATAAAGAATTGGTCCTCTATTCCTATGAATTAATATAAATATAAATTCATTATATATAAAATTAATACTTGAATTAATTACGAACGTGTAGTTAAATAAGTAGTATAAATCACTATTAACTCTTAACTAACTAATTAATGAAATTATTAATTTAATTGAGGTGGATGATTATGACAAACAAAGCGACAATGATAGTGGATAAGGATTTTCAAGTTGGGGAAGTGGATAAACGTATATATGGATCATTCATAGAACATCTTGGGCGTGCGGTTTATGGCGGCATTTATGAGGCGGATCATCCGCAAGCAGATGAGCAGGGTTTTCGCTCCGATGTTCTTGAGCTAGTAAAGGGACTTGATGTGCCTATCGTCCGTTATCCTGGCGGTAATTTTGTATCCGGTTACAACTGGGAGGATGGTGTTGGTCCGGTAGATCAGCGTCCGAAGAGGCTTGAGCTTGCATGGCGAACGGTTGAGCCCAATTGGATCGGCTTTAATGAATTTATGGACTGGTGCAAAAAGGTGAATACAGACGCTATGATGGCCGTCAATCTTGGTACTCGCGGCATTGATGATGCACGCAACTTGATTGAATACTCCAATCATAAGTCAGGATCATATTGGAGCGATCTTCGCATCCAGCATGGTTATAAAGATCCCCATAATGTAAAGACATGGTGTCTCGGCAATGAAATGGATGGACCTTGGCAAATCGGACACAAAACTTCTGTAGAATATGGTCGCCTTGCTAACGAAGCAGGAAAAGCGATGCGATGGGTTGATCCGACCATTGAGCTAGTTGCATGTGGAAGCTCGCACATCGGAATGCCGACGTTCCCTGAATGGGAAGCTACCGTACTTGATCTTGCTTATGATACGATTGATTATGTGTCGATTCATCAATATTATGGGAACCCTCATAACGACACGAAAAACTTCCTAGCACAGTCTATGAGCATGGATTCCTACATTAATACAGTCATTTCAACCTGTGATTATGTGCAAGCAAAAAAACGTGGAAAGAAGCAAATCAACCTTTCCTTTGACGAGTGGAATGTGTGGTATCATTCAAATGCACAAGACCGTAAGCTTGATCCTTGGCAAATTGCTCCGCCACAGCTTGAGGACGTGTATAATCATGAAGATGCACTTGTTGTTGGCTGCATGCTGATCAGTATGCTTAAACGTGCAGATCGTGTAAAGATGGCTTGTATCGCACAGCTGGTTAACGTGATCGCACCAATCATGACGCAAAATGGCGGACCTGCATGGAAGCAAACGATTTATTATCCATACATGCACGCAAGCATTTTCGGTCGTGGCACAGTGCTGGTACCGCTAGTGAAATCGCCGAAGCATGATACAAAGGATTTTACAGACGTGCCATACTTGGAAACGGTAGCCGTTCATAATGAAGAGAAAGAGGAAGTAACGATTTTTGCGGTTAACCGCAACACGGAAGAGTCGCTTCCATTCGAAATCGATTTGCGCAGCTTCGGTGCTTTCCAACTAATTGAACATATCGTGCTTGAATCTGATGATTTGAAAATGACGAACACGGCAGACGCGCCAAATCGCGTAACACCGCACACAGCAGGTAATGCTGCGCTTGCAGACGGCGGGAAAATTGCCGCGACGCTTAGCAAAGCATCATGGAACGTTATTCGTATTAAACTATAATGGAATCAACAAGGGGATCCGGAAGCTGCGATTGCGGCTTTTGGGATGCCCTTCTATTATTATAGTATAGAGAGAGGAGGAGATCGTGATGATAAATGCGAATACGGATGAAGCTTGGCTGCCCTTATATGAGGCATTGGCTAGTCCTGTCAGGCTCTCCATTATTAATTTGCTTGCAACAAATATGATGAACGTAAAGGAGCTTGCTGAAGCTATTGGTCTAAGCAGCGCGATTGTAACGATGCATATTCGAAAGCTGGAGAAGGCTGGCATTGTAGAAACGAAGATGGTTCGTAAACATGGCGGCACACATAAAATTTGCTCGCTTGCTGAACGTAGCATTACGATTGAACTGCCTTCTAAGGCGCTGGATGTGAAGAAGGTGCATGATGTTAGCGTGCCAGTTGGGCATTTTACAGAATTTGAAGTGTTTCCGACTTGCGGCATTGCTACAACGGAGAAGCTGATTGGGCAATTTGACGATCCGCGTTTCTTCTTGGAGCCGGAGCGAATGAATGCAGGCATTCTTTGGTTTGGCAAAGGTTATGTAGAATACAAGGTGCCGAATTATTTGCTAGCGGGACAACGGCCTGTAGCACTTGAAATTACACTGGAGCTTGGCTCAGAAGCGCCAGGCGTAAACGATAACTGGCCATCTGACATTAATTTCTTCCTTAATGGAATGGATATCGGCATGTGGACGAGCCCTGGTGATTATGGAGATGTAAGAGGACGTTTCTCACCGGCTTGGTGGGGAGATCGGGTCAATCAATACGGACTGCTCAAGGTGATACGCATTCAAGAGGATGGGACGCTAATTGATGGACAGCATATGTCATCAACTAGTATCGGTGAAATTGGGTTGGAGCGAAATTTCTGGACATTCCGCATTGGCGTGAAGGAAGATGCCGTTAACGTAGGCGGGTTAACCTTATATGGCAAGGGTTTTGGCAACTATAATCACGATATTATGTTTCGAGTGTTCTATGAAGATGCGCGCAGTGTTTAAGGCAGCTTGACTGCCTTAAGCAGGCGCACCCCCTCCCTCAGATAGCCCCGAGTTTATAATCGTGCATACCATTTTCTGTTCAAAAAGATATAATGAGTAGGATAGCTAATCTAAGCCATTATTACTCGGAGGAACAAAGATGCTGACTATGTTCAATTTTCTCAAAAAATATCGTTTTGCTGCTTACGTTGCTCTGCTGCTTATGCTGGTGGAGCTCGTAGTGGAGCTGCTTCAACCGTATATTATTTCAAAAATCATTGATGATGGTATTGATAAAAATAATTTATCGGTTGTGCTGCAATGGGGCGGCTTTCTAATTGGTTGCTCTGTTATCGCTTTTATTGTAGGAATACTTAGTTCTTTTTATGCTTCACACGTAAGTCAGAGCTTCGGATTTGATTTAAGAGAGCGGCTTTATGAAAAAGTGCAATCGTTCTCATTTGCCAATTTTAATCGTTTTCCGGAATCATCGCTTATTACTAGATTAACGAATGACGTTTCACAGCTGCAAAATACAGTGTTCATGGGACTGCGTATTATGCTTCGCGCCCCATTGCTCGTAATCGGAAGTATCATAATGGCCTTTATCGTTCAGCCTAAGCTGGCCATATGGCTTGCTGCGGTCATTCCGTTTCTTGGTGTTTTTCTGCTTTGGGTGCTTAAAAAGGGAGAAAAGCTTTTTCGTTCTGTTCAGAAGCAGCTGGATCAAGTGAATAGCGTGATGCAGCAAAATTTAATCGGCATGAGAATCGTGCGTGTATTCGTTCGGATGAAGCATGAATCGAAGCGTTTTGCATTTTCCAGCGAGCAGCTGATGGATCGTACCGTATCCGCTCTTCGTTTAACGGAAGTTACGATGCCAATCGTGCTGTTATTTATGAATGCGATTGTTATAGCCGTGTTGTGGTTTGGCAGAATCGAGCTCGATCGGAATGGAGCAACCGTTGGTGAGGTGGTTGCCATTTTGAACTATGCGATGAGGACGATTGGTGCTTTATCCATCATGTCCATGATCGTGGTCAACTTCTCGAGAGCGCGCGCATCAGCTCAAAGAATTGAAGAGGTTGTGCTAACGGATATCGACTTAACAGATACAGTTGACAGCGATGAAGCGGTAAAGCTTCGTGAGGGATACGTTTCCTTCGAGAACGTATCTTTTGAATATCCGGATTCTGATCTGCATGTATTGCGAGATATATCCTTCTCGGTATTACCGGGTGAGACAATTGCCATTATGGGTGCGACCGGTTCTGGCAAAACATCGCTCATTCAACTGATTCCTAGACTTTACGATGTGCAGACGGGCGTGATTCGCGTGGATGGCAAAGACAATCGCTTAATGAAGCTTGAGCAGCTTCGCAAGCAAATTGGGTATGTTCCGCAAGAAATCATGCTGTTTACAGGCACGGTGGCGGATAATATTCGCTGGGGCAAGGAGAATGCCAGCATCGAAGAAATTATAGAGGCTGCCAAACTAGCTCAAATCCATGACACGATTATGAAGCTGCCGGAACAATACGATACGATAGTGGGGCAAAAAGGAGTAAATCTCTCAGGTGGACAGAAGCAGCGTCTAACGATTGCGAGGGCATTAGTTAGAAAGCCAGTTGTGCTGCTGCTTGATGACAGCACAAGCGCACTCGATGTACAAACCGAGGCTGCTCTTCTGCAAGCACTTAAAAATATGAGCTGCACGACATTCCTTATCACGCAAAAAATAAGCTCAACCGTAGCTGCGGATTCAATTCTTCTACTTGATGAAGGCCAATTGCTGGCACAAGGCAAGCATGAGCAGTTGATCCGTGAATCCAGTTTGTATCAGAAAATATACGAGTCACAGTTCGGGAAGGAAGGTGTGTCCCGTGCTTAGACAATTAAAGGAGCCTTTTCAGTACCAAAGATCTGGGGAAGCGGTCGAATCCACTGCAGCAGACAAAGGTAAACGTAAACCACGCGCGCAAAATATGAGCCAAACGCTGAAGCAAATGTGGAGTTACCTGATCGTCTATAAGGGCAGACTTGCAGCTGTCATCGTAATGGTTATATTAAGCTCTGCGTTCTCATTGCTGGGACCCTATATGGCAGGTACCGCAATCGATCGCTTTTTGATGAATAGAGATAGCGGAATTATTGTTTTTCTACTATTGATGGCTCTCGTTTATGCGCTGCACTCGATCACGATGTGGCTCCAAAGTATTTGGATGATAACCATTTCGCAAAAAACGGTCTATCGCATGCGGGTCGAATTGTTTGATCATTTGCACAGGCTGCCGATCCCTTTTTTCAGCAAGCGTCAGCATGGAGAACTAATGAGCCGCGTTACGAATGACATAGAAAACGTAAGCTCATCTTTAAATAGCTCTGTGATTCAAGTGTTTTCAAGTATCCTTCTTCTTGTTGGAACCGTAAGTGTTATGTTGTCCCTTAGTCCGCTTTTGACTCTATTAACCTTCCTCGTTGTGCCGCTTATGGTACTGGGGATGAAATGGATCACAAAACAAACCGGCCGACTGTTCAAAGCTCAGCAGCGCAATCTTGGCGACTTAAATGGTTATATAGAAGAAACATTGTCGGGACAACGCATAGTGAAGGCCTTTTCTCAGGAAAAAACAGTCATCTCCGCCTTCAAGGAGCGCAACGAGCGTATTCGAGTTTCTGGCTTCTGGGCGCAGACGATTTCTGGTTTCATTCCGAAGCTGATGAACGCGTTAAACAACTTAAGCTTCACGATCATTGCAGGAATAGGTGCGATATTTGTTTTAAATGATCAAATAACAGTCGGTACAATTATTATATTTGTGGAATATTCCAGGCAGTTCACAAGACCGCTTAATGACCTTGCTAACCAGTGGAATACGCTATTATCTGCTGTCGCTGGTGCTGAACGTGTATTTGATGTGCTAAGCGAAGATGAGGAACGAAAAGATGAGGGAGCAGCTCGCGAACTTGCAGAAGTAAGCGGAAAAGTCGTTTTTGATAAAGTAACATTTGCTTATGAAGGAAGGATAGCTACGATAAGCGAGGTAAGCTTTGAAGCTACGCCAGGAGAGACGATCGCTCTAGTAGGTCCAACCGGAGCGGGTAAAACAACACTCATCCAGCTTTTGTGCCGATTCTATGATCCGAGCTCGGGTAGCATCTTGATTGATGGGCACGATACACGTACGCTCAAACGTGAAAATTTGCGCTCGCATATGGCGTTTGTACTGCAGGACCCATTTCTGTTCGAGGGGACCATCTATGAAAATATCCGTTACGGCAAGCTGGATGCAACGGATTTAGAAGTCCAACAGGCTGCAAAACTCGCAAACGCACATTCCTTTATTTCTCGTCTGAAGGACGGCTATGGGACCGTACTTAAATCAGACGGCAGCGGAATTAGCCAAGGACAGAAGCAGCTGCTTGCCATTGCCAGAGCGATTCTAGCAGATCCTTCAATCCTTGTATTAGATGAAGCGACAAGCAGTATCGATACGGTGACCGAAATAAAAATCCAGGAAGCGCTGCAACGGCTTATGAAAGGGAGAACGAGCTTTGTCATAGCCCATCGTCTGAACACCATTCAACAAGCGGATCAGATTGTAGTGCTGCGTGACGGTGCCATTTTGGAGAAAGGATCTCATTCACAGCTCCTTATGCAAAAAGGCTTTTACAGCTCGCTCGTTAATGGGCAGCTTAATAATGGCATGCTGAGTGAATCAGATTAAACGTCTGCATGGCACACTATTACTGATATACGCAAACCTTATTGCAACTATTTTAGGGGATGGAGAGTATTATTAGTTATATCAAGGAGGTGGGATGTATGACTATTACCCTGTGCCCCAAATGTGGAAACCAAAATGATGTCGACGCGAACAGGCAAATGGTTGTGGAATGCTCCTCTTGCGGTACGATACTGATTGATGATGCTGATCTTAAAGATGCAGAAGAAGGGCTTCAAAGGACCTTGGATCATAAACAAATCAATCCGCCTGAGGAAGTTGATATAGAAAAGTACATTAGCAAATTAGGTGACCATGAGAAGCAAACGAAGTATGTAGAGGAAGGGTTCTGGGCAAAAGTGAAGCGTCATGCAGCTAAGGTGCCGTTCGCTAAAGAAGTAGTCACGCTTTATTATTGCTCGGCTGATCCCAAGACGCCGCTATCTGCTAAGGTCACAGCTATTGGAGCTTTAGCTTATTGGATTTTGCCGCTTGATCTTATTCCGGATTTTATACCTGTAGCAGGTTTTGTTGATGATGCAACAGCTGTATTCATCGCTTACAGGTCTCTTAGTGGCCAAATAACGGAAGATCACCGTGAGAAGGCAGAGCAGTTTTTCATATTGAACAAAAATGTGAAGCTAATTGATCCACAGTCGTAATACAAACAGTATAAAAAGGATGACCCAGCGAGTTTATCGCAAGCGGTCATCCTTTTTGTTTTCAAGTAAGGCAGTATATTAGAACAAGCTCCATTCAAACTCTCTCGATAACGACTCAAGAAGAGCAACACCAGCGATGCTGTTTCCTTTTCGGTTCAGCGATGGACCAACTAATCCGATACCATAACGGCCAGGCACCAGCGTTAAAATACCGCCGGATACGCCGCTCTTGGCTGGCAACCCGACATGAATCGCAAACTCTCCAGAGGCATTGTACATGCCGCAAGTTATCATAAAGGTTTTGGCAATTTGAACGAAGCGGCGAGGAATAAGCTGTTCTCCGGTTGTAGGATTTTTGCCGTTATGCGCCAGAACTAAAGCCATTTGAGCCAAATCTGCACAGGTTACGCTGATGGAGCAGTGCCGGAAATAAACTTCAAGGACATCTTCGACTGATCCTTGCAGAACACCGTTATCTTTGAGGAAATATGCCATTGAACGATTAAGGTTCGCTGTATCCGCTTCAGAACGATAGACGTCCATATCGTAGTCAAGTGAGCTATTATTAGAAAGAAGGCGAAGGAAGTCTAACACTCGTGCAGATTTTTCAGCAGGATCTTTGCCAGCAATTAAAGAAGAGATCGCAATGGCTCCAGCATTTATTAGTGGATTAAAAGGAATGCCCGGCTGTACGAGCTCAAGCTTCAGCATAGAATTAAAGTTGTCTCCAGTAGGCTCCATGCCAACCTTGTCAAAGACGACATCTTCTCCGTTATCCATTAGCGCTAAAATGAGCGTGAATACTTTTGAAATACTTTGCATCGTAAAAGAGAGATCTGTATCGCCTTCAGATATAGAAAGGCCGTTTGAATCAATAAGGTGTATTCCTAATGCCCCAATCGGTGATTTCGACAGCTCGGGTATATAGGAGGCAACTTTGCCGCTGCTGCATTGTTCACGGCTTGATTCAACCCATTGTGGAAGCAGAGCTTGAATACGTTCGATTTCTGATAATGTCATTTTTATTGCTCCCTCTTGTGAACTAGCTCTAAAATTGGATAAATGGCTGAATAATCATATTATTATTCTATTATAATTACGAAGTGTTTATAAAGTTGGAATTTGTTAAGTTTATTTGAAAGTAATTGGTTATATTTTACCGAAAATCGAGTGAAAACATGCTTTTTAAAGTTTTTTTAAATAAATGCTTGACCAATTGGAGGGGGGCATGATATATTCTAATTCCGGCCGAGAGAAACACGCGGACGACAAGAAAAACAAGCAAGACAAACGATAGAAAAGTTTGCTCTTTGAAAACTGAACAACGAGTAATAACTGCCTTGCAAATCCTTCGGGATGAGCAAATAT
>NZ_JBFTPZ010000088.1:0-6760 GCF_056398745.1 Paenibacillus sp. 01T424
GGTTTAAGACTATATTCTAGTCTTATTTAGTTTTATTGAGCCCATTTAGTTGAAATAGGTCTAGTTTCTATATCTATTTCACTAACATCGTCCATTAATCATTATTTATGGGCTAAAACAATGGTTCATATGGCTATACTCAAATAATACCTAGCAAAAATAATATCTGAGTTAATTACTCGAATAATTACACGAAATGTGACATATTCGGTTATAATGCAAACAAAGACTAAAAATATAAGTAGAACTAAAATGCTGAGGAATTAATTTCCTGGCATTTCTATGTTTTTTTATTATCTCTGATCTATGTAAATGTTTGTATTTACGAAGGCTTCAATCTTTCACACATCAAGACACGATTTACATTTACAGACAACAAACTTCCAGCGTGTCCCGTAGGGACGAAAGCGCTCATCCGTAAACTAAACATTCCAGCACAGATTATCGCCAACGTTAGTCGAGTTGCGGGTGTCCAGAGGGTGCAACCCTTGGGGCCCTCCCTTGGAAGGGAGGGTTTGGGTGGGTTCGAAACGCTTGTAGGGTTGGTGTAGTAATTGTTTAGGGCTCAGGGTGCTAAACCCTCGAGGGCAAGGGTGAAAAAAATCCCTTTAGGGATCTAGGGTAATATAACACGAAAGAGGTTTAACATACGTGAGTCAATGGATCGGAACTGCTAATCAAACTTATGCACCATATGCGATGGAGGAGCTTCGGAGGCTGATTGAGGGCGTTGCCTTCACACAACTGGCAGCAGGAGAAGTGTTTTTAATGACGAGCCCGCTAACACGGGAAGAGACGCTGCAAGCGATTCATCAGCAGGAGCCGATCTTTTTGCGCCATGTGCAGCCGGTGGATCGGACGATTGAAATTACAGGAAATGCGAATGATTTAGAACAATTATCTAGCATGGTTCGAAATGCTGTATTAACTTTGGAAAATAAACGGGTAGCCGTTCATATTAGACGTACGTCGAAGTCGGAGTTTGTGTATTCGGCTGCGGATACAAAAGCGGTAATTGATGCGGTACTCGAAGAGATTGACGCGGAACCTGTTGTACAGCAGCCAGACGTTATTATTGCGATCTATGCGGCGATCAATCAGCTTTATGTCGGTTTTGGATCGCCATCGGAGATGCTCTCGGATTGGCCAGGCGGAGCCGTTCGTTTTCAACGCGAAGAAGGACAAGTCTCGCGTGCCAAATTTAAGCTGCTTGAAGCAGAACGTGAATTCAACCTAAATTACGCACAGTTTCAAAATGCCCTTGATGTTGGCGCAGCGCCAGGCGGCTGGACATCCCTTTTACTTGAGCGCGGCTTGAGAGTTACAGCCATCGATCCTGCTGAATTGCATCCATCGCTAATGGCGTATCCCACGCTAACTTACTTAAAGCGCAATGCTTCCGAAGTGAAATTCAATCCTGATTCATTCCAGCTACTAGTCTGTGATATGAGCTGGAGTCCGATGATGATGTGCAAGCTCGTTCTCGATCTTGAGCCTGCACTAACGAAGGGTGCAACTGCCATAATTACAGTTAAGCTGATGCACCGGAAACCGCTTCAAACGATTCGAGACGTGATTTCAAGACTTTCAACGGAATTTAAGCTTCAAAAAGCTAAGCAGCTGTTCCATAACAGAGAAGAAATCACACTTTATTTGATCAAAAAATAACAGGAGTCGCCCCCCTTGTTGAAAGGAGGGCGCTCTTTTTTCAAATCCAGCTTACAATCCTAGCAAAGAATAAGTATGTCTTCTAACCACTAATAAATCGATAATAGCTGTAATCTCTTAAAGGAGACCTGGCCAATGCAGAGCTTGAAAGCGCTTTATATGAATTTGCGTATCAAACACAAAATGTTTGTGTTGATATCAGTCATCATGCTGGTTGTTGCTATGCTTGCTATCATCATTCAGCAATACGCTTTTGATTTTTATGATCAGGAAATTTATAAGCAATCTTCCAAAGCGCTCAGTTTGTCGTCCCTCAGTATCGAGAATGAGCTGAAAAAGATGGAGAAGCTTACCTTTATGCTTTCAACGGATTCTACGATCCAGCACTATTTGAGA
Source organism: Paenibacillus sp. 01T424 (assembly GCF_056398745.1). Classification (NCBI taxonomy): domain Bacteria; kingdom Bacillati; phylum Bacillota; class Bacilli; order Caryophanales; family Paenibacillaceae; genus Paenibacillus; species Paenibacillus sp. 01T424. Next base: position 2,065 of record NZ_JBFTPZ010000088.1, read on the forward strand.
TCCATCAAGAGCGGTTTGTCCGATTATGATAACTATGTTGTGCAATTAACGGTGAAGGAGCGAATGGTCAATATCGGCGGGCTTGATAAATACGTGCTTTCCGCCCAGCTGTATGACGTAAATGATAATGAATATGCGGTTGGTGCAAACTCGATAACGATTTACCAGGACCGTCTGGATGCATTCAAAAATGCAACAGCGGTCAAAAAGGGTGGGAATACGTGGATTGCCCCCTACAGCAACGATAAGTCCTTAATTGCTGCGCGAGAAGTGCGTTCGTTTGAGCAGCTGAGCTTAGACTATCTTGGCACTTTAGCGCTTCGCATCGATATGAACAAACTGTTTAGAGATCTTGCTAAAGGCATGAACAGCAACGACGCCAAGCTAGTCATTATGAAAAACAATGAAGCGGTGTATCCTGAAGCGTCCGCTTTTTCCATGGAGTCCTTATCTGCGCTGCCTGGCAATGAGGGCTACAAAGTTATACGTTATGAGGGGAAGCAATATTTTGTTACTTATATAGCGTCAACGTATACCGATTGGACTTATTATACGCTGATCCCATTTGATGACATCTTTGACCGTGTCGTGAAGGTCAAAAATACGATTATTATTATTTTTGCTATATTATTTATCGTCATTCTCCTCATTGCAGTTGGCTTCGCAAATGGTATTACTGAGCCTATTGAACGCTTGAATGCTAAAATGAAAAGAGTGCAGCTCGGCAATTTTGAATATATCGAGGAGCCGAATGAGAGAGCGCTTGCAATGGATGAAGCTGGTCAAATGCATCGAAACTTCCGAATAATGATTGAACGAATCAATGAGCTCATTCATGAAAATTACGTGAAGCAGCTTACAATTCGCGATACGGAATTTAAAGCGCTGCAAGCTCAAATTAATCCACACTTTTTGTACAACACATTAGAGTCGATCAACTGGTCCGCCAAGCTAAGCAACCAAACACATATTTCTCAGATGGTTGAAGCGCTCGGCTCCCTGCTCAGAACGTCAATCAATTTGAAGGAGCCGCTCATTCCGCTTAGCAAGGAACTGGACATCATTAATCACTATGTCACGATTCAGAAATATCGTTTTGAAGAACGGCTTGATTTCCATATTGACGTACCAGACAAGTTACTTAACTGCAGCATTCCGAAGCTTTCGCTTCAACCGCTCGTTGAGAATGCAATCAATTACGGCCTTGAACAAATGATTGACACCTGTAAAATACAAATACATGCCTATGTGGAAAATGAGCTGTGGTTTATTTCAGTGGAGGATAATGGGCCGGGAATGGAAGAAGAGTTTGTCACAAAGCTATTAAGCGGACAAGTGCAGACGAAAGGCTCCGGCTTAGGCTTGAAAAATATCGAAGACCGCATCAAGCTGCTGTATGGCGATGCATACGGCTTAATGGTAGAGAGCAAGCGAAACGGCGGTACCAAAGTGAAGCTGATGCTTCCTTATGAAATGAGGGATTCCCATGTATAAGGTTTTGTTGGTTGATGATGAACGAATCATCGTAGAAGGCATATCGCGAACTGTAAACTGGAATGCATATGAGGCAGAACTGGCAGGAACGGCGCGCAATGGACTTGAAGCTTTGGCCTTTATCGAGAGCCATATGCCGGATATCGTCATTTCAGATATCAAAATGCCAGGCATGAACGGGCTGCAGCTGGTGGAAAAAGTGTATGAAAACTACCCGCATATCGCATTTATTCTTCTTTCCGGCTTTAGTGAGTTTGATTATGCTCGCACTGCGATGCAATTTGGAGTTAAACACTATTTGCTTAAGCCATGCAATGAAAATACGATTACGGATGCACTAACCGAGGTGATAACAGAGCTGAGGAAACAGCAAACGCAAGAGAGCTTCATGCTTCATATCCAGAAAGAGCTTTCAAAGGTACTTCCTCACGCGAAGGAGCAATTCCTTAAGGAGCTTGTTACCAATAAAACATATGGCCAGCGTGATTGGGATGATTATGGCAACCTGTTTCATATTACAGTAGACAATGAAAAGGTTCAGTTGATTTTGTTTCAAATAGAGGGTGTGTTTGAATTTGAGCATCTGTTTGCGGTCAAAAACATCGCTCAGGATGTCCTCGGCAAACCGACGGTACTTCTCAGTACGACGATAGGAAAACATGTGCTGTTGCTCATTAAAGAGATTAACGAAACAGACGTTTTATTTGCACAATTGAATGAAATTAAGCAAACGTTTTCTTCCTATTACAAATTGGATGCTACAGTGGCCGTCAGCAATCCAGGTCAAATTATCGATGCTCGTAAAATGTATCGTGATACGCTGGAATGCTTAAATTATCAATTTTATTTAGGCGAAGGAAGCATCATAACGCAGAAGGATGTTGAAAGAGGAGATGATAATGCGCTTAAGCCTTTCATCTATGATGAAGAGCCTCTTTGCATGCATGTCAAATCAGGAGACTGGGCGTTTGTTCAGCATGAGCTGCAAAACTATTTTGATATGCTTGCCGACAGTCGCATGGACATGCATCTCTCGAAATCTTATGTCATACCGCTTTACATATCTGTCGTTAGACAAGGCAAACCTGAAGAAATCAATGAATATTTAACTAAGATTGCCGGATTTGATCAATTTACAACACTAAAAACGACGCAGCAATTCGTCACCGAATGTGCGCAGCAAATATGCTTGAACAACTTTCATACCCACACCAATAAGCATTCCGCCATTATTCAGAAGATGATTCAAGTAATTGAAGCGCATATTTCCAATCCTGATCTATCGCTCAACTGGGTAGCAAGTGAGATCTTATACATGAACGCAGATTATGTAGGCAAGCTGTTTAAGAAGGAAATGGGAGAGAAATTCTCAAATTATGTTGTTCGGTTAAGGATGGAGCAAGCGATGGAAGAGATTGAGAAAACAGGTGATGTGAAGGTTTTTGAACTCGCTGAGAAATTTGGTTTTGGCGATAATCCGCAATATTTTAGTCAAGTTTTTAAAAAACATACAGGGTTCACGCCTTCCGAATTCAAAAGGTCGCCATAATGGCGACCTCTGTTTTTTTAACAAAGAAAGCGGTTTTTTTAATTCCGACGATTCGACATTCACCCTATAATAAAGCTTGTAAACAACATTAAAGAGTCTGGAAGGGGCGTAACACAATGAAAGCACCAAAGAAAATGCTTTTGATGCTCATGGCTTTTGCACTAGTTCTCGTAAGCGCTTGCGGCGGAAACGCAAACAATGAAAAACCAACAAATGCGACCAACGCACCAAAATCAACAAACGAAGTGAAAGAAGAGCCAGCAGAAGCAAAACCGGTCACTCTTCGTATCGCATGGTGGGGCGGTCAGCCGCGTCATGATTACACAATGAAAGTCATTGAGATGTACAAAGCGAAAAACCCGCATGTAACGATAGAAATGGAATATGCAAACTATGATGACTACTGGAAAAAGCTTGCTCCTCAAGCAGCTGCAAACGAGCTTCCTGATATCATCCAAATCGATACGCAAAACTATTCGCAATACGCTGGCAGAAAACAATTGGCTGATTTGACTCCATTTATCGGCAATCAAATTGACGTAAGTGACATTAGCCAAAATGCAATTGATGGCGGTAAATTAGGCGATGGACTATACGGTATGAACCTTGGTGTAAATGCTCTTGGATTTAACTACGATCCAGCACTACTTAAAAAAGCAGGCATTGATTCCATTCCTGAAAACTACACTTGGGATGATTACGTAGCAATGGCTGCAAAAGCAAAAGCAGCAGGAATTTTCTTCGACAACGGTATGCGTCCAGAAGTGTTCTTCGGCTACTACCTTCGTACACTTGATAAAACGTTGTTTAACGCAGAAGGCAACGGCCTTGGCTACGAGGATGATCAACTATTCACCGATTTCTTCGGAATGCTAGCTAAACTTGTTATCGATGGTGCAGTACCGTCACCAGACGTTCTAGCTCAAATCAAAGGCGCAGAAGACAGCCACCTTGTATTGAACCAAGGCATTGGCGTATGGCAATGGTCGAACCAATATGTTGGATTGCAGCAAGTGGCTAACCGTCCGCTAGCAATTGCTCCAATGGCTGGTCCAAATATGACTAAAGGGTTATTCCTTAAGCCAAGTATGTTCTTCTCCGTATCGGAAAATTCGAAAGTGAAAGAAGAAGCAGCTAAATTTATCAACTTCTTCGTAAATGATATCGAAGCTAACAAATTGATTTTAGGCGATCGCGGCGTACCTGTTTCCTCTAAAGTGAAAGAAGCGTTAAAAGCAGTTTCTACTGAAGCACAAATCCAAGTATACGACTATGTTGCTTGGGCAGAAGCGAACAGCTCACCAATGGATCCAGCTGATCCAATCGGTTCTGCAGAAGTGTTCAAATCGCTCACAAGCCTTGCAGAGCAAATGAACTACAACAAAATTAAACCAGAAGACGCAGCTAAGAAGTTTAGAGACGAAGCAACCGCTATTCTTAAGAAAAACAAGTAATATTGTTTGAGTAGAAGCGATGGTTGGTCGTTAGATCGACCATCGCTTTTTCATAAATAAAGATGCTTTGGCACGCTAGACTTCGTATAGGAGTTGGATAAGATGAAATCGCTATCACTTAAAAACAACTTGGTAGGCTACACCTTTATTGGTCCATTTGTTATCGGATTTTTATTGTTCACCTTAGTACCCGCTGTCG
>NZ_JBFTPZ010000089.1:0-6354 GCF_056398745.1 Paenibacillus sp. 01T424
TACACCAAAGCGAGCGTTGTTTTTGAAAAAATCACAGTGAGCGAGCACATGGGCGACGATGAGTTTATTTTGAATTAGAGAATTGCCCTCTAGAAGAAACGCATAGCAGGGGTTGGAGTTAATGACGAGCTCATAAATTTTGCTTAAGCTGAAGTCGTATTGGAGCTTCATTTTGTTGAACGTTTTATCAAATTACAATAAATATGAAGAATATATATAGTAGGTAGAGCTGAGCGGAATATGAGATCATAAGTATATTATTTTTGTAGACTACCATATCTTCAAAATGGATTTATGTGTTATAAATTACTTAAAAAAGATTTGAATGGAAGCAATATATATAAATTTACATATCAAAAATCGTTCTTCGAAATTTCTGGAACTTCAAGAAGGCAACGCTTCATTTTACTGATGGTGTAAACGGCTAGCCCCCCTAAAACCGGAGTCTTACCGAACAAAAATATTCATTCTTAGGTAAGCTCTTATTATCGTGCTGTTACACCTTTCTATGGAAGGCTGAAGTGTCCTCCAGCGTCTTGGTCCACTCTGAAAACTGAGCTGGAGACATCTGAATCAATCCCCCGTGAATCTTTAGATTATTGTAAAAGTCCATGTATTCCTCCAGTGCTTCATAAGCCTTCTCGTAGGTCATGAAATCTCGTATGCCGAACAGATGGCGCTCCAAAATGCTATGGAACGACTCGAAGTAGGCGTTCATGTTTGGAGTCCTAGGCGGGATACGCTCATGGATCAAGCAGAGGCGCTCTCACAGGTATAGCTCCAAAGTGCATATTGATGGACTTCGGATGTGGAATGACACGTTTCTCAGATCCAAGCTCCTACTTGACCGCTTGGAAAAACACCTCAATCCGCCAGCATTTGTTTTAAACTTCAAGTGCTTGTTTGGGAACGTCATGGTGATTTGGTGATTGATTATTATCAAATAGGCTCCTTTGTACGTCGCATGCGCATCTGGGACTTCCTCGGCAGCTTCGTTCGCTTCTTAGACTTCTTTCAAACGAATGGTAATTTCATCAGCAAGTGGGAGTGCCGTCAACCCGGCCCACCAATGTGACGGTAATCGGCTGCGCTATTGGAAATGAGTTGGATTTGCGAGGACATCGACTGTCAAAGGCAGTGCTTTGTGTGGCTTTGCCATCGCACGATGGCGCTATATAGATAAGTAATAATATTTGAATATGCTCGCCGTAATCGATATCTAGATCTTCGCTATACATTTCAAAGGAGGGAATATGCCCCTGAAGTCACATTATTGGACAAGAGGGAAATAAAGTGCCGTAAAGTCTACGGCGCTCGTTTGATATTATTGCGGTGGATTAAAGAAAAGCTCAACATGTTTACAACTATTGCAGACGTGCACACGTACAGTGATAATCCCTAAATTAATCTCAGGAAATTCCGTTGCCCCTTCATGTGGGAAGGGGCGAAGTGATGCTTAATTTCATTAATCTTGGCTCCGATTGCAAATACAGCCTCCATAATTGAATGCAATTACTAGTTTTGATTTTCTCGAACCCCTGATTTTATGGGTTTTCGTATTTTAGGTTTAAGCTAAAAGTATAGTGTATTGAGACATAAGGGATAATACCTATAAATTTATTGAGCGAATCAAACTGCAGATAAACATAGTTTAAACAAAGGTGACCCCTTCTTTGATTGTTAGAAGAAATTTATCATAAAGAAATACGATAAATGTCATTTTGCTCAGTTTTTTTACTTTTTGTTACCCACATTGGATGTGCCTCGCAGAAAGATTCCAACCACTTCTTTTGCCAATGCCCTATTGGATGCGTATTTTAGAAGGGTGTCTTTTCGATTTCCTAGCAGCATCATCGCGGAGAAGGTTTGTGCCAGAAGCATAGGATCGTTGACTCTAAGCACATGGTTGTCCATTGCCACTTGAAAATGTTCCGCTAATAACTGGTAGATGCTATGCTCGGATTGTCTTATTTCCATTAGTTGTTCCTCATTTAAAAAGGGCTCAGCCTCTCTCAGCATCGTTTCAATTTCGGCATGGGGATTGGTTAACCGCGCTTCGGCTACTGTAACCAATCCGTCTTCGAGGTGTTCGGCCTCCTGTAGAATACGAGATATATGCCTATGTACTTGATTTAAGACGGTTGTAACTGCCACTTTAAATAATTCCGGTTTGCTAATGAAATGATAATAAATAGCAGGCTTGGACACTTGGCATTCTTCGGCGATTTGCAGCAGCGACACAGACTCGTATCCATACTCCATAAAACGTTTGGATGCAGTCTTAATAATCATTTCCCGTATGGAAGGATCATCTTTTGCATGTTTGGGTCTACCTGGCGCACGTTGCGAGTGTTTTTTTATCATAACTACCTCCATGAATATTTTATGACAATTCATCATTTTAATCAAAAGCACCTTGATAATTTACCTACCGGTAAATATAATTAATGAGATCAAAGTATCTCCTCCATGAAAATTGTCATGGTTGCATCTAGAAAAGGCAGGTGAAAACACTGGCAACGATTACTCGGTTGAAATGGCTTAGTTACGCAACAACGCTGTTTATGTTTTTCGCGACATTTGGAGGTGGTATCGTCACCAGAACAGAATCAGGTCTGGGATGCGGCACGGAATGGCCACTGTGTCACGGGGAATTTGTTCCGGCTCATACGCTTGCTTCCGTCATCGAATACACGCATAGGCTGGTGAGTACGACTGCAGGCATTTTGGCAGTGGTTACACTGCTAACTTTTTTAGTGTATTTGAAGCAGCGAAAAGATCTGCAATTTTTTGCAGCGTTAACACTGGTTTTTGTCATCGTTCAAGGCGCAATGGGTGCATTAGCAGTCGTATTTTCACAATCTTCCCCTGTGATGGCGCTCCATTTGGGCTTTGCTTTTATCGCTTTAGCGAGTTCTTTAATGACGAGTCTTGGCTCGAGGCAAGAACAGAAAGCGCGGGGACTTGCGAAATTCGAGAAAATGCCGAGGACAAGCAAGGCATTTCGCTATTTTGTATGGTGCTTGACCGTATATTCTTATCTGGTGGTCTATACCGGCGCATTTGTAAGTCATACCGATTCGGCAGGTTCCTGTACCGGATTGTTTTGCACAAGCAGTCGGTTGCCGGAATTGGCAGGAGGGATAACAATTGAATTGACTCACCGGATCGCCGGTATGCTGCTGGTTTTGCTGGTTGTCATGTTGTGGTTTTGGATTTACAAGTATTACAAGAGCAATCGGGAATTGACGATGCAAGCCCAGTTTGCTGTTGGTCTCATTTTGTTCCAAGTTCTTACTGGTGTAGGCATGCTGTATACGCTTAACCGTCCGGAATTGTACATGTTCGTTGTACTAGCCCATATGACCACTATTGCTGTACTATTTGGCATGCTTGCCTACATGAGTTATCTGACATGGAGGCTTTCCAAGCCTGCAACAATTGAAAAATAATGAAAGTTATTCAAAGGAGAGCTGCTCAGTGACAAAGACAAAACGAAAACGCATATGGCTGCGCATCCTGCTCGCGGGCTTCGTCCTCATCGCGCTTGTTGCCGCCGGATCATTCCTGTATCTAAAATCTCAAACATACGCACCAAGCAATAAAGCGGAGTCGGCATTGCAAAGCAACAGCGAGGTAAATGTAACACAAGGGAAAGACGGGTACACATTCGAGCCAGCGGATGGAAGCATCATGCAGCCCAACATTATTTTTTATCCTGGCGGATTAGTTGAGCCGGGTAGCTATTCGCCGTTTGCAAGCGAGCTTGCTAAGCTAGGTCATCGTGTATACATTGCAAAAATGCCGCTTAATCTGGCTATTTTTGGGCAAAACAAGGCCGATTCCTTCGTGAAGGAGCATCCGGGGGAATCCTTTGTCATCGGAGGTCACTCGCTAGGGGGCGCGTTTGCGGCCAGATATGCTTCAGAGCACAGCGATCAACTGGCAGGCATCTACTTCTTAGCATCGTATGCCGATGAGAGCGGAAACCTTGCCGATACCGACCTTGCCGCGCTGCAAATTACAGGTACGTCTGACGGGGTTCTTAAACATGAAGTATGGGAAAGCTCAAAAGCCAATCTTCCCGAGTTAACGGAATATGTTTCGATCAATGGCGGGAATCACGGACAATTCGGATCTTATGGCCTGCAAAAGGGAGATAGTGATCCTCAAATCGGAGAAGATGACCAGTTGGAGAAGATTGTTGATGCCATGCAGAATTGGATGGAGCAATTTATAAATAAATAGCACAATTTAAAGTATATGTGCAATAACGGCATGAAGGCAGCCATCATCGATCGGCTGCCTTCATATCATTTAGTTGTTCAATTTATTGTCTCCTTCCTTATCAAACGACAACAAATATGAAGAAAATTAAGCTTAAGTAAGGGCTTCATACTTAAATTGAGTCAGCTAGGGATTATTAATTCCTTTGTTTTAATTGTAACAACAGGCGATGTGGGCTATTCTAAGCCGAATGAAAAAATATTTGAAATAGCATGCAGTAGATCCAACTCGTCGACAGCGGACTGTTTTTATATTGGAGATAATCTGGAGAATGATGTTTTAGCCTGCGAAAAAATTGGAATGAAAGGTATATGGCTAGATAGACAGAATAGTGAATCGGACAAGAGAAATGTCTTAAGGGTTAATTCTTTATTAGAAATCAGAGATACAATAAATAGTTTTCGAAGCTAGCTCTGGCTTATATATAAGAAGCATTGGTTTCGGAAAGAGTATTTTGAAGATTCTTTAAGGCTCATCTGGCAAATAAATAAAGATTATTGACTGTATGTGTTATTTCTAGATTTTAACAATATTTTAGGGCAGTATGAAGATTGATTTATTGAAAGGAATGTAAGTGCAAGCACGAGAGTCTTGATAGGGTAAGCAGCAAGGATTTCCTGAAGTATAAGCAAAGAAATCATTCAACAAAGCAAAAAAAATAATCATCGCAAGCAATGATTTTAAGAGATCTGAAAATATAAAAGAAGTAATTGATAGCATCTATAAGAGATTTTATATCGAGGCTAAATAATTAACTCAACTTTCGATGTAACCCAGGTTGTGGGACCAACTGGATACAAAAGAAGCCTTCTGCTATGAATTGTGACTCACAGGGGACTGACCCCATAACGTGAGACAAATCAAAACACCTTCAAGAAAATGCAACCGTGTCGTAAGATATGGAGACAACCTTGGRGGTGATTTTACGTTGGCAACAAGAGTAAGTTACCCAGTGGAAGTAAAGGCAAAAGCAATTGAACTGAGAATAGCAGGCATACGGTCAAGGAGGTAATGGAGCAACTCAATATACGAGGGGTATAACGTAATTGAGAAGTTAATAAAGGAACCGTCAGATGACAGAAAAAACCTTGATACATAAAGGCTCCTCTGACTTTACTCTATGATATGGAGACAAATATTTAAGCGAAAGAAGATAATATTAATCCTCTTAGCTTAACTCCTTAAAGAAATTCTACTAGGATATAGTCTCTTTAAGATACAGCAGAACTACATCGAAGCATTATCTTGACACAAATACTGAATAAGCGGGGATTTCGCGCTTGTTCTTTTTTTTTGCCATATAAAGTTATAGAGTGACTTAACGGTCYCCTTCTAACGCTTTTGGATTTATAGTATAGGCTCGGCTTAAATAAACACATAAATCCCAAAAAAACGGCCATACGAAGTTGCTCCTGCTTTCACTAGAATAGGATTACAGATAACTGCTATACCAGAGGAGGAAACCTATGATAGATTTGTACCGATCAATATTGAAAGCGAAATATGTTTGGTTCTTGGTGTTGCCCGGAATGATTTATTATCTCGTCTTCGCCTATATTCCATTGTATGGAATCCAGATCGCGTTTCGCGATTATACATTCATACACGGAATATGGGGAAGTGAATGGGTCGGGCTGCAATATTTCAGTGAGCTATTTCAGTAAAGCGATCATTGGCGACCCTCAAGACATTCCCTTGCCCACAGGATTTGGAGACGTATGGAGTACCGGATGTAATCAGTGCTTGGAGAACCCATATGCAGCGCGCTGGGGGTTCTACGGGGATGGAGAAGGCTACCCAGCTCACCGCTCATGCTAAACGCAGTGTCGGAGATCAAACCGCTGTAGAAGAATCGAAGGTAGATTTAATACGGCTTCTTGAAGAATATGAACGAGTTACCACCATGCTTGAACAGATTGAAAAGGACATCGAAGCTCTGCTTTCTGAGATTCCAATGGCACAGCAGCTTCGCACCATAAAAGGTCTCGGGAAGATCTTCACCGCTGCCACACTAGCTGGTACAGGAGATTTAAAACAGTATGCGCATGGACATCAAGTATTACGGAA
>NZ_JBFTPZ010000090.1:0-4774 GCF_056398745.1 Paenibacillus sp. 01T424
AACGATGGTGAAATCCTTCCTCGTCATTAGAAAAGGATAGGTAGTCTCCGATGATGATGCCACGGAAATTTACAGCGCGCGCAACATGCATCTGCTGGGCGATGTCGATCCCGATAACTAAATGCTGAGCAGTAATTTTTTCAATGAGTTGATTTTGTCTTGCTTGCGATTTAAACTTCATAGTAGAGCGTCCTCCTGGATGATGGAATTTTTAGGGCTATGACCCGTTGCGTACTTCCATCGTACCGAGGCGCTCGTTTTTGTGCAAAGCGGAAATTTAACGCTCTACAGGAATGCTAACGGGCAGGATTGCATGGAGGAAACCCCGAAATACTGAAGGGGAATTTCTTGTTAAAGGCGAGGTGGAGTTTTGAGGTTCAAATATGAACTTATCGGAAGAGGTTGGGCTAGTGGATTCATTGAAATGAACTCAAATACCTTTTATTTTGCAACAAGTTATATCACGGATGCTCTTGATGAGATGTTAAAGGCTCTGATTTTACTTAATCCAGAGCTCAGTCCATTCCCTGTTTCAAATTCACAATTTGAATGGAATGAAGAACCTGGTGGAACCGTTTGGAAATTCAGAAAGATTGATGATTTATTGCACGTTCAGACTATGTCATTTGAGAATTTGCGAAACAAAAAACAACTGGTTATTGAACTAAATGAGTCTTGTTCGATATTGGAATTTTCAGAAGCAGTAGTACAAGCGCTTGATTTATTGTTGAGTATACATGGTAAGGAAGGCTACAAAGAAAAGTGGGTTAACTATGATTTCCCAACGAACAATTACTTAAAACTTAAGGGTTTCGTTACAAAAAAGAATTGAAATAACGGGACACGATAGTTCAAACATGATATGTCGGCAACGGGTCATATGATCGGTTGCCCTTTTCATTGAAGTAATGGGTAGTTATACATAACTATAAATATGTATAATATATAGTAAATCCTCTCATAAAGTAAGAAGGAGAGACAAATGGAACTTTTCATTATAATTTTAGCTGTAGGATTCATCTGCTTAATAAGTTATCTTCGAGCAATCCATATTTCTCTTCAGAAAATTATAGAAATAATGTCAAGTGAAAAAGAGAAATAGACAACACCAAGAATGTAATTCCTTGAGATAAGTGATTAAGCTAACGAGGAACGATAGCACAACAACTAGGGAGCTGTCGCCGCGCGGTTGGGGAGTGATTGAAGACGGAGACTTTCAAAGAAAGAGCCTACGTATATTTATTGTATTGTGTTCTTCTAGATATTCGGAGCGCATCTTATACTCATCGTATTAAATGGTGGATTCCTGCATCTTGGGTCCAGGCTAAGTATAATGTGATTGAATAAACAATATTGCCGATGTTTTTCATAACTTACCTGATTTGATTGTTAACAGACCAGATCAATTTGATGAAAAATGGTTTTGGGATTGCTTAAGAAATCGAATTCCAGAGAAATATGAATTCTATAATAAAGTTTTCAATGAAAAGATAAATGAAATTGTTCGTTCAACTTACGGGAAACGTTAGTTCAATAGCACAAAACGACGAGCAGGCACTGCGGTAGCCTGCTCGTTTTATTAAACTAACGGGCAGATTAACGAAACCTTTATAGGTCCTTGATATGCCTGAAACTCAGCAATTTTGGGTTTCCACCGCCCACTTCTACTTTCACTTCATCAATTCCGTAAGAAATGTGTGGTCCATAATAAGTATTAATTTTTAAAGTGATTTTGTACGCACCACCGATACCGTACAATTGCATCACTTTCGTAATTTTGGTGTCCAGGGGCAATTGAGGTCAATTCTTCTGAGGACTATCTATTTGATAGACTCTAACTTCAAAAAAATGAGATATATAGAGATATACAAAGATCTCATTTTCTGAAAATCCCATAATCAGGCATCGTAGCGCGAGTAAATGTTTCTATCCATAAAGTGAACGTTGTGTTTTTAAGTTTGCCAATTAATTATTAGCATAATAACATAGCTTAATAAGAACTAATAATTGGGAAGTGAGGAGAATTATTTATTATGAATTTTCTAGTTATAAATAACAGCAAGTTATTTGTCCATCTAGTATTCAAGTATTGAAGGAACTAGGAAGATTATTATTGCATCGTCAGCAGCCGCGTGGATGAGTTGCATAATTAGGAGCAGGACCTTGAAAGTAATTAACCACTGGTTTGATTCAATCGCAGATCGAGAGACGTACTTGATGCAATTACCGAACGCACCCTACAAGTCATAGCGCCAGCACCCTGATTGCTTATTGTAAATTCGATATGCCTCCCACAAGATGCCCGTCAGGAACATTTCATTCTTTCACGACACCAAGGAGGAATCCAGTGGCTACAGACGATTGTGTAGGTGGAATAGAATCCATCGTGCCGTTTACCAATGCAACAGCTGCACAAATACCATAATTGGAAGGAGAAGATAAAATGAAACTTGTAAACAAAGCACTCCCTTTGTTTCTCTTGCTTTTACTCGCGTTTCAAAGTACGGCATTAGGAGCAACGAAACTATCACCCCGTGATATTGTTGTAAACATTAATGGATCATTTATCAAAACGGATAGTAATCCTTATGTGGACAAAGGAAGAGTTTTGGTTCCTATTCGGACTCTATCTTCATTAGGATTATCCTACACCTGGGACACTAAAAGTCGAACGGCTGTAATAATGAATAAAGTTAAAGATGAAGTGAAAGTGACAGCCAATCAATTAATTGCCTATAAGAATGGAAAAACCATCAAGCTCGATGTTCCAGCAGTTAATAATAACGGACGTATAATGGTTCCCATTCGTTTTATAACTGAGGCTTTCGAATTCAGTGTAACCTATGAAAAAACTAGAGTAATTTTATTTATAAATAGTAAGGATTTTAAGCTTGATGAGAATCTTATTACATCTGATGATCTAAATAAGGCTCGTCTTGCTGCAATTTCTTTACCAATTACCTTCTCTTTTACACCGTCTGCAGAAGCTGAAAAAAATGAACCAACTCCTTTTTACAGTTACAGCTTTCCACGTGGAGACGCATCACGTTATATTTATAGTACCGGACGTGCCAATACAGTCGTTGAGATTAAAGATGGAATAGCTAAGGCAGTTTGGCAATTTCAATATGGAGATAAAACACCTATTATTCATTTAGCTGGCCAACAACTAACCAATACACTTGAAGAAATGCTCGATGTTTCATTTGAACATAGTATGTCTGGATCTAATACAGCAATGTTCTACTCAAATGGTTATGGACGTGATGAAGACCATCCGTTCGAAAGATTCACTTATAAAACAGATATGTACGGTGACATTATACAAACAATCCCAAAAGAATAAATCCATAATTCAATTTAATACCACATCAAAGCCTGTTGAGAAACTTCAACAGGCTCTTTTTGTAATAATATCATTTTCCAATTCCCATTTTGAGCAGAAGCAAAGGACTCAATTTAATGCACATCCGTAAACGAGTAGATTCAGGCCATCCTGCATAAAAGTAAGCGTCAAACCTTAGCCACCTTCAGTCCCTGTTAAATATATGAGAAGATGAAAGCAACCGAAATTACAGGAGGTTGCCTCATGACAAATAAAGAACGACGTCGCCAGGATGGGCGAGACGAATCGAGGACTATACGTCCAGCGGCCAAACCATGGCAACATGGTGCAGCGCCAAAGGGCTCACCATCGAGCAGCTACTTTAAGTAAAGCTTGTAAGCATGCGTGGCTTGTTTAGATCCATCTGAACGACAAGCAATAGAGAGTATGGCTTGGGCTTTTCGATCGCCAGAATGCCGTTTCATAAGCGATTTCCAGCCTCGTAAGATATCTTGAGAATGTAATTCACCTAGTTCTTCGGGTGTAGGGAAAAGACGAATTGCAGACACCTGAAAATTTCCCGGCTTCTTTGAAGCTGTATCAGTTTTTTGGGCAATACGGCATGGTGGAGTATGGCAAGCTAGCGGCGTTTTCCGTGCTGTATGCGATTCCTTCGGTCGTGATGTATATCCTCTCCCAGCAGTTTATGTCCAAAGGTTTTGGACTGCAGGGCGGGACGAAAGGGTAGTGATATATGTGGTTTGAACCCAATCCTATTCATTGAACATGCCTGTTAAGGGCATGTTTTTTTGTGTTTGGAGGAGTCCAGAAAGTATTGATATTGTTTAGGTAACTTGGAAATTCCCTATGTAACTTTGAATCTTCTCAAGGAATATTTAGCTAAGCAATCTTCTCGATTGAAACCAAGTAGTCTAGGGCATCGCATCCGTATTATACGTTCTCTTTTCCATTCTGCCTATGAAGAAACGTATTTACCTAAGAGGTGGAGAAAATAAACATTGAGGATCTGAAGAAGGAGAACGATAGTTGAATCATCAGTTACTACGGCAGCAGGCCAAACCGATCGGCTGCTTTTTGTTGAACTAACGGCCAGAAAAGTTCCAATATGTGTTAAAATTAAGGGGGTTAATAAACTTCAGGTAAATGAACGGATATATAACTCTTCCTCTGAGGTAATGGGCGTTCCATTCTGTAAAAGTTAGATCCATCATTTAGTATGAGAAAAGAGGAATCTAATGAACGATTACAGAAGAAAAACTTTAAATGTTTTATATGTATGTGGGACTGACCCCATAACGTGAGACAAATCAAAACACCTTCAAGAAAATGCAACCATGTCGTAAGATATGGAGACAACCTTGGAGGTGTTTTTACGTTGGCAACAAGAGTAAGTTATCCAGTGGAAATAAAGGCAAAAGCAATTGAAAT
>NZ_JBFTPZ010000091.1:0-4401 GCF_056398745.1 Paenibacillus sp. 01T424
AGTCTTACAGGCAGGTTACCCACGTGTTACTCACCCGTCCGCCGCTAAGCATCAGAGGTGCAAGCACCTCATCAACTCCGCTCGACTTGCATGTATTAGGCACGCCGCCAGCGTTCGTCCTGAGCCAGGATCAAACTCTCCAAATTGGTTGTTTGACTTGCTCATAACTTTTATCGCTATATTTGCTCATCCCGAAGGATTTGCAAGGCAGTTATTACTCGTTGTTCAGTTTTCAAAGAGCAATCTTTTCTTTCGTTTGTTTCTCTCGCCGTCCGCGTGTATCTCTCGGCCGGAATTAGAATATACCATGCATGCATATATGATTGCAAGTCTTTTTTGAAATTATTTTATTATATTTATGATTTCACTATATAAATGCCATTTAATACGTCTATAATGCCTGTAAAACACTACATTTAAGCGTTTTAATATTTAATTTCGTTAATATAAATGAACAAACATATTATTAGTTATTTATTTTGAGCTCAATATTATCCTAGTTAACTATGTGTAATACAGATGATTAACAAATGGAATTCAAATCAGCTCATATAATCATCGTTTTCTGCTTGATATCTGATTCTGCCTTACATCAATCTATTTAATCCTAGAAGACACAAAGCTGCATCACTTCTTATCTATCCCTGTACAGGTTTGTATGAATTCCGTGACTTGCTTCTGATACTCATTTACAGGGGAATAGCATCTTGATTCATAAATACGATTGCTTTTTAAAATGAATTATAACTGTGCAAAGTCCTTAACTTTAAAAAAGCCATTAGTAATTCCTCTTTATCTATTAAGATCACCTACGTAACCTGTTCGTTATTTACAATCAGAATTAATCCTTGCTTTACATCCTCCACGAATGTTCATTCTATTCTAGACCAAGACCATCCGTATTCAACATTCACAATAGCAGCTGAACCGTCCAGCATAAGCACCTCCCCGACCTATTCGTATGTGTAGGAACTAAAATAATCCTACCACGCATATGAAAGGATGGGTTTTTAATTTGAAACAAATCAAAATTAGTATAGTAGAAGACTACAACCACTAATTACAAATAGCCTATTTCGACGTGCTTATATAACCACCACAACAAACAATTTCTCGCTACAAAATAACGTATCTTAGTAATCTAGGAGGCGTCCATTATCATGCCATAGACCGTACATTTTATTTTCCTTAGTATTTGCAATGAATTTGTCTAATCTACTATTAAATAATTCCGGCTGGTTTTTATTACTTTGTATCGTGTCGATCCGAACTCTTTTATAAAGAGCTGGAAATGCCGAAAAGTTCTCAAATACCTGTCTCTCCTCTTTGAGCCTTTGCTCTATAACCTTGTCTATTTTAAAAGAATCATAATCCATATCGGGAAGTGCCTTTCTTCCTTCATCTCTCATTAACCCCAACTTTTCAAGGCGGCGGACACGTTCTTTATTCAATTCAGTCCATGAACTTTTTTTGCTTCTAGGTGATAGTCTCTGCGCCATTTGAGTTTCGGTTATTTTCTTTTTCACTCCATCAATCCATCCAAAGCACAAAGATTCTTCGACCGCGTCCAAATACAGCAACTTATCTGGGTTTGGCGTCATGCTAACTACTACCCAACAAGATTTTTTAATATTTCCATTTTCCTGTAGCCAAATCCTCAAATCTTCTCTCGATTTTACTGTAATTAGATTTTCAATTTCCATAGATAAAATTCAAGCTCCTTCTAACTATAATGTGTAATTAAATTCATTATACAACGTATGACCCAAGTCGAACTTGATACTATCAGCAAAAGGGTAAAATGATACTTATCTCAACTAGCAATGGTGACTTATTTCTTCTATTAAATCGAAGTAAAAAGGTCGACTCCCCTATTTTTAGAAGTATCGACCTTTTTAGTATAATTTGATTTAATTCAAAACAATATCCATTGCGCTCACCAAATCTTCAAAACGATGAGCCAGTGTTTAAACGGATTCCGCAGCTTCCTGATACCAAAAAAATGCATAGTCGTTCATGACGGATGCGTGGCCTAGTTGGCGCAACATTGTAGAAATATTGCCTCTGTGATAGGTCCCATGATTGGCCACTTGCAGTACAATTTCCGATAAGCGTGTTTGGCGAATTCCGGCAAATGGGTTATCAAGCAAAACGGTTTGCTCCAAATCAGCTTCGCTTTGGAACCATTCTCTGTATTGTTCCGATAACTGTGCGAAGTTGTTGGCGTATTCATCTACAGAATGCAGGATACTCACATTTAGCGACATACATTCTTGAAATGCCTCTCGCATACCAGTGCCTGTTAAAACCTTATACCACATCGTATCCACTGCATAGATATGACTAAGGGCATGGGCAAGGGTAGGAAATGAGCTGTTTACTTCTTGACTTAGCACAGAGGCAGGGAGTTCCTTGATTCTCCCCATGATCGTTTGGTTGGCCCATGTGTGGTATTGAAACATTTCTACTGGATAATTGGACATTCGTAAATTCTCCTTTTGATTTCTAATAAATTGATTTTGGTTCTGTAGTTATAATAATAAAAGAAGTATGACAACAGACTGTCATACTTCTTCATAAAGTTTGAGTGTATTTTGAAGCTGTTCTTTTAAAATCCCTCGCAGTGCATAAGGTTCGAGTACTTCGGCGCCACTGCCAAAGCTCAGAAGAATGGACCATAGCCATCTTGCTTCAAGTGGTTTATAAACTGGAATTCGTATCGTTGCATTTCCATCGGCATGAAATTGCATATCCGCTTGGTGAAACTGATCCATAGCTATCGCCAAAGCCTCCGGTCCCACTTGAATCACAACATCTTTCAAAAGATCGCACCATTCCTTGTTTGTGAAAGTAAGCTCTTTCGACACTAAGTGGTGCTGCTGAAAGTCTTCCTGCGTCAATACTAAGTTCATTATCCGTGATAGTCGGAACTCCCGATAGTCACAACGCGTTCGACAAAAGCCATAAACGTACCAATTGCCATATTTGAAATGAAGCTGTATGGGTTCCATATCACGGGAAGTACGATCATTATTAGCATTAATATAATCAAAACGGACGATTTTTCGCTCCGTAATGCCCGTACGTAAATGTTGAAGCGCGTCCGGCCCTGACCGGCGGGTTTCTAAGTCGACAGATACAGTGGGGATCTGCTGCTCGGGTCCGATTGTTTGTAGTCTTTCAATGGTACCCTGAGCACGCTCATCTTTAAACACGCTGGAGAGGCTGCTGAGCACGGTGATTAGGGAATCGACATCATAAGAACCGAGCAAGCTTTTATCCATTTTGTATCCGTCCATTATGCCGTATCCGCCATTCATTCCCTGATACGATATGACAGGGAAGCCCGCAGCGCAGATCACATCGATATCCCGATAAATAGTTCTTTGGGAAACTTGATACTCTTCAGCCAGCATAGAAGCAGACAAAACTTCGTTATTCAGGAGCTTGTAGATTATGGAGATCAATCGCTCCAATTTCATATATATCCCCGCCCGTTAATCCATTTCGCATTGCTGCTTAATATTATATCACAGATTTTTTATTACTAATTTTCAGGGACACCCTGCTTGATGTATCGTAGATACATGAATTGGATTGAACGATCGGGGTATCTAGATTGGCATAACACCGTAAAACCCACGTTAAAAAGCATCTTCTATCGCAGGTAGACGTGCAGTCTTAATGGAAAGAGTTCTCCTCTTAAAGAACAAACATCACTAATGTAAACGCACCGATGACCAGCCGGTCGTGTGTGCGCCAGAGGCACAGAGACTAGAACATTTAATATAGTGTTATAGTCAAAAAAAGCTACTTGCATTCATTCGAACATCTACCCTAGATTATTGAATAAATTTCCGCAGCATTACGATCTGACATATTAGTAATACCTAGACAAACAGCTGTCTAAGCGTTCGCCTTTTCAATGAGTACACTTGCAGTCGAATCACAGTACGATTATAGAGCAGCCCTCTTCATTTTTAAGACGTGTTTATTGGGCTCTTAACATCCCATACCTTCGTCTCTTATTAGATTCCAAATATTAGAATGATAATACTTGTCTGCAGAGGGTTAAAAAGCTTGGGAGAGGCGTAGAGGAATTTTTTACGAGATCGGAGTAATAACAACTGAAGCCTTATTACGTTTTACCAATATGAGTTACCCATTTCATGAAAATTACTCAAAAGCATCTCATTTGAATATCATTTCCTACTTTTGAACAACAAAAAAAGCCTTGCTAAGCAAGACTTCTTTTGTCGTACTATGATGCGCGTAGAGGGACTTGAACCCCCACGGTTGCCCGCTAGATCCTAAGTCTAGTGCGTCTGCCAATTCCGCCATACGCGCGCATCCGAGATTAAAAAATGGTGAGTCATGTAGGATTCGAACCTACGACACCCT
>NZ_JBFTPZ010000092.1:0-4370 GCF_056398745.1 Paenibacillus sp. 01T424
AGGGGCTTCCGGCGAATATATAACAAGGAGTGGTTACATGAATCCTGTCATCGGACTGGATGTTTCCAAAGGAGAAAGTCATGCACAAGCATTCACTGACCGAGGAATACCGCACGGAAAGATCTTTCAGTTTGAGCATAATCTTGAGGTAGCCGCGGAGGACCAATGTTAAAATTCATTTTTGCCGCCTGTATAATGTTATTCAGTCAAACTACCCACGTATCGGCAATACAAATCGAAGACGAAGCTGAATATATTGCAATTTATCGCAAGACTGCTAAGTCCGCAAATATAGGCAGTAATAAAAAGATATTATGAGAAGGTACTTGTTCATCCGCCGACATACACACCGTTTCATGGAACCCAAATAACGTGTGAAGCAAAATGAAAAATTAAATTTAGATCATAGTCTGGTCGGTGTGTAGTAGTAATACTTCCTTCCCTCTTCCAGAAGTTGAATTTACATCATTATCCATACGTCCGCATCCAAAATAAATTTTTAAACTTGGTTTGACACAATTTCAAGATGATCAATATAAAGTCAAACGATTAAATCCATTACTTATAGGACATATTACCAATATCAAAAATGATAGAGGTGTGTGACTCTTTATGTATGTTTCCGGTACTTCAGTCTCGGAATTTAACTCCGAAAAACCTTCTCTTATGCATACACTAAATCAATTTAATGATTGTGTAGATCTTACCCACAGGTCTTACCCCGAAATCAAAATGGATTTGGTCTATTTTAGTCATCAAGTTGATCATGATAAGCTGTATCGTGAAGTTATGGTTCCCTTACTAAATTTGAATATTGAGGAGGTTCCCTTAGTATTAGAAAGATCTCAGTTTACCTTAATTACAGATGCCAAAGAAATAATAACCGGAATTTTATCAGGAAGGGTTGCAATTTTTTATAATGAAAATGCTTTTCTCGTCGATGTGTTTGGCCTGCAAGCACGTTCTGTTTCACAATCTGAATCTGAAACGGTCATAACAGGTCCGCATGACGCATTCACTGAACAAGCTGGAATCAATTTATCATTGATTCGTCAGCGCATTAAAAGCTCTCATCTGAAAGTGATCAAACTATCTGTTGGGGAAATAACCAAAACAGATGTCTATCTTCTATATATTGAAGATATCGCCAATATGGATTATGTGAATGAGGCCATACTTAGAATTAACAATATAGAGATCGATGCACTATTTGATACCAATATGCTAATTCAATTCATTGATGACTCACCTTATTCCATTTTTCCACAATTTCTTACTTCTGAACGCCCAGAGGCCATGGCCTCAAAATTAGTTTCAGGCAGAATTGTTGGCATTGTGGATGGCAGTCCCTCGGCATTAAGCGCACCAACTTCATTCTTCGAGTATTTCTCATCTTCTGATGATTATAATCAACGATGGATGCTCGGAACCGCAAGTCGCTTATTACGATTTACCGCGCTCATAATTACACTTTCATTTACTTCATTGTATGTCTCAGTGACTACCTATCATTATGAAATGATCCCAGAGAACATGCTGCTGACTCTTACGGAATCAAGAAGCAAAGTTCCATTTCCGCCTCTTATAGAAGCGTTATTTATGGAAGCAACAATTGAACTCCTTCGCGAGGCGGGTGCTCGATTGCCATCCAAAATCGGTCAAACGATTGGTATCGTCGGTGGTATTGTAATTGGACAGGCTGCAGTTCAAGCAGGATTAACCAGTAACATTCTTATCATCTCCGTAGCTTCCTCTGCCATAGCATCCTTTGTTACTCCGGCCTACGTCATGAGTAATTCCATTCGATTACTTCGATTTGGGTTAATATTACTTGCAGGAATATGGGGAAACTTTGGATTGGCAGTAGGTATCACGGCGATTGTG
Organism: Paenibacillus sp. 01T424; assembly: GCF_056398745.1. Classification (NCBI taxonomy): domain Bacteria; kingdom Bacillati; phylum Bacillota; class Bacilli; order Caryophanales; family Paenibacillaceae; genus Paenibacillus; species Paenibacillus sp. 01T424. The sequence continues at coordinate 1,885 of NZ_JBFTPZ010000092.1, forward strand.
ATTCATATATGTGGACTTACCAGTCTCGGTTCTTCTTACCTTACTCCCGTTGCTCCTTTCAAGCCAAAGGATTGGAAGGATGTTTTCATTACTGCACCAATTAGCTTTCTCAAAGAAAGACCTACTCAAACCAAGTCACCTAATAAGGTTAGGAATAAGATGAGAAAATAAGGATGGGTCCCCAAAATGCAGGAAAAATTATCACAATTTCATGTGACTATTCTGATTTTTATGACACAGACAGGTATGGTGATATTCACACTCCCTCGGCTACTAGCCCACTATTTTGGAACAAACGGTTGGCTTGCATTAGTTATAATTTTCATGATTGTTTCTTTAAATATTTTATTGATTTCTATTGTACACCGCCTTGGTAAAGGGAAATCTATATTCGTAGTCATGGAGCAATCCATACCTAAATTCATTCTTTTCCCTTTCTATCTATCATTAGTCTTATTATGGATGATGATCGGTTGTTTAATTGCAAAGCAATACGTGATGGTATTTCAAATGATTGCTTTTCCAACAACGAACTCAATGGTATTTAAGCTGGTTTTCGACGGCCTTGCCTTCTTCCTCATTCTCAAAGGTATATACAATATTTCAAAAGCAGCAACAGTCTTTTTTTGGGCAATTATTTGGCTGCTATTATTGCTATTTTACTTTTATGGTGATTTTCAATGGTCCCGTTTGACTCCATTTTTCTTTCAAGAAAGCGCAATAAACATGCAAGGTGTTGCGAGTATCTATTTAGCATTTTTGGGGTATGAACTCTGTTTGCTTTTATTCCCATACACTGATCAAAAAACAAATTTAATGAAAGCGGTTTGGAGTGGAAGTTTCCTGATTTTCCTCAATTATATATATACCAGTTTTATCGCCTTTGGCTTCTTCGGTCACAAATACTTAAAGGACTTAGAGTATCCACTACTGAATATACTCGCGTACATACAATTTCCATTTATTCAGGGTACAGAAAATTTGTTTTATGCTTTTTTTATGTTCTCAATCATTGTTACATCAGTCATGTTTTGGTGGGCAGCTAAAGAAGTCAGTATAAGAATGTTTCCAATAAGCCAAAAGATTTTATTGCTTGTTATCCTTTTAGTGTCCTATTTTATTTCCTTTATTTTCGATGGGTTGAGTGAATTAGAGCAATGGTTGACAATCCTTGGTTATATAGAAATGTGTGTTGCGTTTGGATTGCCTATTGCTTTGATTATTCTTCTGCTTGTACAAAAGACTAGAGGTGAGTTGTAAAGTGATTAACAATCGTGCTTGGCTCTGGATTCTTGCTACGCTTGTACTTACTGGCTGTGGCGATCAACGAATTCTTGAGAATACAGGCTTCATTCAATCTACAAGTTATGATCTTTTGCCTGATGGAAAAATAAATTATGGGATAAGCGTTCCCATTGCAAACCCAGAAATAAAAACATCAAGAGACTTTATTTCAACTGAGGCGAAAAGCAGCAAAGAAGGCCGAATACTTCTTGCAAAAAAGACCAATCTGACGCTAGTTAGTGGACAATTAAGAACCACTCTGTTCGGGTTACCCTTAGCAAAAAAAGGAATTTGGGAGTTCATGGATACGCTATTGAGAGATCCTACCATATCTGATCAAGTCAAAGTTGTTGTTGTAGATGGGAATGCAAAAAATCTGCTCGAAAAGAACTATACCTCTTATCCCCGAACAGGAAAATACATCGATCGTCTTATACAAAAAGAAGCAAAGGGGCAGACCATACCGCTTACCACATTATATTCGTTTGTAAGAGATTATTATGATGATGGGATTGACCCAATAGCTCCTCTTATTAAAGATGCTGGGGAAAGTATAGTCATAGATGGAATTGCTCTTTTTAAAGATGACAAATATGTAGGCAAGATAAAATCAGAAGATTCATTGATTTTCAGTTTTCTACTTGACAGCTTTAATCATGGCGAAATAAATATCGATTTAATTGAAGAAGAATCGCTAGATAGTAAAACAATCATGTTAAACTCTATGAATAGCACAAGGAAGGTTTATGTTAAACACGAAAATGATGGGCAAACAAGTGTTTTTATTAATGTTGATATAAAGGCTTCGATATTAGAATACATCGGTGAATTAATGATGAGTAATGATTCCGAAAGAAAAAAGTTGGAACTTGATATCTCCAACATATTAACTCAACGGGCAGAAGGAATCATAAAATTCCTGCAAGAAAAAAAAACAGACAGTCTTGGCATAGGAACATATTTCAGAAATAGCATGACTCACTATGCTTGGAAGGACATAAGTTGGAATGATCAGTACCCTGTTTTAAACATACAATGTAAGGTTAATATAAAAATAAAAGATTATGGATTTCGTCATTAGTATCAGTGGCTTCTCCCCTGATTGGGAATTCTTCCTTACCACTGGAATTTAGAAGAAATCCTTCACTACTAAACATTCTGCCCTTTCGTATTATGGTTCAACTAGATGAATCCTTATACCC
>NZ_JBFTPZ010000093.1:0-4149 GCF_056398745.1 Paenibacillus sp. 01T424
CGAGAGCTAGTGGAAGGATAATAGCTTTGTGAAGAAGCTGTATCTCATCGTGAGCAGGTGGATGGTACAGGTATGAATTGTTTACTTTGGACAACGGCATGGCCATTTGTAAATCACCTCATGCACATTATATGCGAACAAACGTTCCGTAGTCAATGTATCCTGATCAGGTGTCTTATAAAAATTATTCGACACTTGCCTGTTGGTGCGGTTTGGATGAAAACAAAAAAAGCTTATTGCCGGCATTAGCAATAAGCTTTATATATTCGTGAAAGAAATGGCGCGCCCGAGAGGGCTCGAACCTCCCACCTAACGTTTAGGAAACGTTTGCTCTATCCGGATGAGCTACGGACGCGCAGCAACATTGATTATAGCATGGGTGCTTTAGGTGAAGCAAGATTAACCATTTTAGTGTAAGACTATTGTATTTTTTTGTCGAATAACTGCGCTTTTATATGGAATCAAGAGGATAAAAAGCTTGTAAAGGCGAATAGAGGTAAGGATAACGAGTTTGATCGGCTGGAGGATTGTTCGAATGCTTGAATTCCAAAATGAACCGCAATCGTTTCGATTGGATTTGTCGCCTGAACAAATGCTTAAGGTGATTTTTGAATATACAGCTAAAATAGCGAATGAAAAGAAGCTGGATGCTGTCCTTATCTTAATGGCCAATATGGGCAGAGAGATGGTCGTTGCAGATCGGTGCACCGTCTGGTTGATTGATGCTGCTCGCAGTGAGCTTTTTACAGCGGTAGCTCACGGGGCTTGCGAGATACGGATTCCTTACGGCAGCGGGCTGGTAGGAAGTGCTATAAGCACGGGACAATCTATATTTATAGATGACGCCTATGAAGATCCAAGGCACAATCCGGATAACGACTTAAAGACCGGTTATCGGACGAAATCGATTATGACGATCCCTTTTCACAATAATCAAGGAGAAGTAATCGGTGCCTATCAAGCCATAAACAAATTAACAGAGAAGCAGATACTCTCGGTGAAAGATATGGAATACTTATCGCTTGCTGCATCTTACTCAGGCAAGTCGCTTGAGTCCATCATGCTGTATGAGGAAATAATTGAGACGCAAAAAGAGATTATTTTGGCAATGGGAAAAATCGGTGAAGGTCGCTCGCAAGAAACGGGCAATCATGTAAAACGGGTTGCACAATATTCATATGTTTTGGCAAAAGGACTAGGCATGAGTGATCCTGAAGCAGACATGCTGCGCAGCGCATCTCCAATGCATGATATCGGCAAAGTAGCTATTCCGGATGCTGTGTTGAAAAAACCAGGGAAGCTAACGGCAGAAGAGTATGAGCAGATTAAGGAGCATGCCATTATCGGTTACCGATTATTGCACAATTCCAAGAGACCGCTGCTGCAGGCTGCGGCGATTGTGGCTTGGCAGCATCATGAAAAGTGGGACGGTACCGGATATCCGCAAGGCCTTAAGGGTGAGGCTATTCATATATATGGGCGAATTACTGCGCTGGCAGATGTATTTGATGCTTTAAGCAGCGCAAGAATGTATAAAGAGGCTTGGGGGATGGATCGCATTTTGGGACTGATCAAAGAAGAACGGGGGAGGCATTTTGACCCTCAGGTGGTAGATGCTTTTTTTGAACAGCTGCCGCTTCTTTTGGAAATAAGAGATCGTGATGCTGATTGGCTGGAGAAGGAGTAGAAGCTGCTTGCAGACCTTGTTGGGGTGAACCCAATGAGGTCTTTTTTTTAAAAAAATTCAGTGTCGTCCAAGCCTTGATTTAATAAATATAGGGCGCTTGCTTGTACTTTGCTTGAAAGGCTAGGTATTTACCGTGTTCGAAAACCATTTTGGACATAGACTGATTTAGTTATTATAAACACTTTATAAGCTAGAGCGGATTACAAGCTAAATAGCGGAGGGTGATAAAACGTCTATGAACAAAAGGCTTCAAGGGCAGAAAATAAATGAAGCGATTTACAAATTGGAATCAGCGAGAAATTTAATTAAAACGAAACACTTAAAACACGCTGAGCAGCAAATACATGAAGCAGTCGCTTCGATGGGCAGTATTGTTCATAAAAAACGGAAGAAAAATGCAAAATCTGATCTTATTGGAGGTGTATAGAGTTGGCGCATAAACGGTCGAAATGCTTAAGAAAACTAAACTTAGCGATTGTTGAGCTGCGGAAGGCCAGAAGGCTTACACGTAGAGATAAAATTAGAAGAGCTAAAGTTGATGTGAAGGACTCTATCATAATCCTCAATAGTGCTTTGAAATGCCTGGGCGGCCATTCTTCAAAACCGAGTAAAAGAGTAAAAAGGTACGTAAGGGGGCCAAGAGGGTATAGAGGGCCGAAGGGAGATAGAGGACCTCGAGGTTTGAGGGGGCACAGAGGTTTTCGTGGAACGGATGGAGATACAGGTGCAAAAGGAGCAACCGGGGCAACGGGAGCTGCGGGCAGTCCTGGGGCAGCAGGTGTTGTTGGGTCAACAGGTGCCATGGGAGCTACAGGAACTACAGGAACTACAGGAACTACAGGAACTACAGGTGCTACAGGAGCAGGCTTAAATGGTATTGTTGCATTTAATCCACTCGCAGCACTTGGCTATCAAGCAGGGCAAGTGGTTACGTTTAATGGGAGCTCGTATGTTGTAAATACGTCTTCTCCAGTAGGAACACCCGGTGTTTCGCCAGACTATAAGCTGCTTGCAGCAAGCGGAGTAACTGGTGCTACAGGAGCGGGAGTAGCAGGTGCAACTGGTCCTACAGGTGCAACGGGAGTAGGTCTAGACGGCGTCGTGACTTATGATCCACTCGCAGCACCGGGGTATCCAGTCGGTCAGGTCATAACGTTTAACGGAAGGACCTATGTGGTGAATACGGCGCCGCCAACAGGCACACCAGGTACTTCGCCGGATTATACGCTGCTTGCAGCGAGTGGTGCTACAGGTGCGACGGGTGCAACAGGAGCGGGAGTAACAGGTGCAACAGGAACAACGGGATCTACTGGTGCGACAGGAGTCGGTCTAGGCGGAGCAGTAGTATTTGATCCACTCGCAGCACCGGGCTATCCTCTTGGTCAAGTTGTGACGTTTAACGGCAGCACTTATATCGTGAATACAGTTCCGCCAACAGGCACACCTGGAACTTCACCGGATTATACACTGCTTGCGGCGAGTGGTGCTACAGGTGCAACTGGTGCGACAGGAGCGGGAGTAACAGGTGCAACGGGAACAGATGGAGCAACGGGTGCAACAGGATCGACAGGCGCAACGGGAGCTGTTGGTGCAACAGGTGCGACAGGAGTAGGAGTAACAGGAGCGTCAGGAACGACGGGATCTACCGGAGCTACAGGAGTCGGACTAAGCGGAATTGTAGTATTTGATCCACTCGCAGCTCCAGGATATCCAGTAGGTCAGGTCGTAACGTTTAATGGAAGCACGTATATCGTGAATATGGCACCACCAACAGGCACGCCAGGAATTTCGTCAGATTATACGCTGCTTGCGGCGAGTGGTGCTACAGGTTCTACGGGTGCTACGGGAGCGGGAGCAACAGGTGCCACGGGAACAGATGGAGCAACGGGTGCAACGGGATCGATAGGCGCAACGGGAGCTGTTGGTGCAACAGGTGCGACAGGAGTAACAGGAGCGTCAGGAACGACGGGATCTACAGGAGTCGGGCTAAGCGGAATTGTAGTATTTGATCCACTCGCAGCTCCAGGATATCCAGTAGGTCAGGTCGTAACGTTTAATGGAAGCACGTATATCGTGAATACGGCGCCGCCAACAGGCACACCGGGAACATCGCCGGATTATACGCTTATTGCAGCGAGTGGTGCTACAGGAGCAACTGGTGCTACGGGAGCAGGAGTAACAGGAGCGACCGGGGCGACTGGATTACCAGGAACGACGGGTGCAACGGGCTCTACAGGAGCAACAGGAGCCGACGGCGTAACTGGTGCGACAGGAACGGATGGGGCAACAGGCGCGACAGGAACAGCAGGAGCAACGGGTGTAACGGGCTCCACAGGAGCAACAGGAGCCGACGGTGAAACTGGAGCGACAGGAACGGATGGGGCAACAGGCGCGACAGGAACAGCAGGAGCAACGGGTGTAACGGGCTCTACAGGAGCAACAGGAGCCGACGGTGTAACAGG
>NZ_JBFTPZ010000094.1:0-4135 GCF_056398745.1 Paenibacillus sp. 01T424
ACCACTTTCAATCCTATGATAAAATACTTATAAATCCCACTATAGCCAAACGGCCAAAGCGGATATAATCTTACTCTAAATTACTGGAGGTAGCGCTCCGTACTCGGCCCACTGCTCTTTTGTCGGGCCGTAAAGATCCGGCACACGAAGGCCTGCCTGACGCATCAGGACTGTCATCTGACCACGATGATGAATCTCATGCTTTAYGAGAATATCCAGCATTAAGCCGTTTGGCCATTGATCACCATACATATCGCTCATGATAAGCAGATTCTCATCTTTCCAACTGGACTGTATAGCATCAAGGAGCGCTTGTGAGGTCCTCTTATAGACTGACGCGATGTCTGCTGCCGAAGCTGGCACCGGCATATCTTCGCCCGGTCCTTCGAAAGACAGTCCCGTCCGAGATGGCATTTCGTGCAACGTCTGTACMAGGTGCCATGCAACACGTCCAAGCGTTCTATGATCGCTTGTTATCTGTTGGCCAAGAGACTCGTCGGTCAGCATCTCCAGTGTCCGCATTGTTGCTTCCGTTTCATTCTGCCAAGTTGCGGCAAAATCTTTAATKTGTTTATACATATCCAACATCTCCTTTTTGTAATGGAATCAAGTTTATTATACCGAACACTAGTTCGCAAGTGAATATTTACATTTACTTAAACTACCCCCGTTAACCAAACGAAGCTGCCGAAAATCATTGCGCTAATCCCGAAATGTAATTAACTACGTATGGTTAATACTTTTGATCATTTTGTTTACGCTAGCCTGCCCGTTAGCTTAACAAAGAAATGGAGCAGCTGCCATGTAGCAAACTGCTCCTTATTTGTTCAACTATAGTTTCCCGTTAGCGTAACGTACCTAATTATTTTATGATAAAGTGTAGGCATCATAATTAATGTATTTATTGTTCGTTTGAATAATAGACTTTACCTTGGATAAGCCAGAGTTTGATACTACATTTTTATATGAACRTATAAATTCTTGTGTTAAACTTACAACCTTTGAATCGATAAGCACATCATCTATAGGTCTAAACTCTACTTTTGAAATCTCAGAACCATCAACAATTAATTCGCCTGAAACCAATTCCATCTCAAAGATAAAATATATTCCATGCTCTATTTCGTTGTGTAGCTGTTTAATTCCGGTCCTAACTCCAATAAGCCTTTTAGGTCTTGCATTAATCCCAGTTTCTTCTTTTACTTCTCTTATTGCTGCTTCTTCGAATGTTTCCCCTTCTTCGACAAATCCGCCCGGTAACATCCAATGATCCTTATTTACTCCATAAGTAATTTTTACTAGTAACACTTTGTTGTTCTTAACAATTAACCCTCCTGCAGAACAAGTAATTCTCACATGTACCCCTCCTAACCATTTAATGGAAGCATATCATGCATGCTTTATATAAATTAAATATCTATAAACTATCTATTTATAGGTAATTTCTATAAATTTCCATCTAGGTTTCATATATTGTTAGGCTAATCTGCCCGTTAGCTTAATGAATGGTCAAATCTGATCCTTGAAATTCCGAGGGCGGACCGAGGGTCGTATGCCCGAAGCGTGAATATGATGTTAGGTGAAGTACCTGACTCCTTGTTAAGCTCACAAGATTCATTATGGTCTTTCATATTTATCAATTATCTTCCATATTCCTTTTGAGTACTTAACCTTTAAAGTCATTGGGGCATGTGATCCATATAACGATTTGTTTGATTCACTGTCAATTCCTTCATACCTATATGTAATCCATACCTTACCAATAATAAAGAAGTGAAGTACTTTCCCCGTACTTAATGAAAATTTGATTTTATCATTAGAACTTGAAGGATACATTTCTTGTCTAAAAAACTTTTTCATGATCTCTGGTTTAACGTATTTACCCTCGATTTGAGAATCTTGTTCAGGATGCAAATATATTGTTCTAAGAGTATCTTTCACACTTACTAGCATCCAAATGTAACACCATATATATAAGACCAAGAACAATAATACGGATAAAGTAATATAAATAGTTTTTCTCTTCATATCTCTCTCCTTCAGGTATTTCACCTAACGATAAATTTGCGAACTTCGTAAATAATTCCATCCTTGGAGTATCGCGAAATGTTTAAACTATCCTTCCCGTTAGCTTAATGCCAAGTACATCTGAAACAATTAACATTGTTTTATTCATATTAAAACCACATCCTATGTCGCTGTCTTATGCCTCTTTTGCGCTGGAAGCTATTATTCTCCAAAGAGTATGACACGTCTACATACTTTGCTGAAGTTAATCATGCATTACTAAATGTTGCTGAAGCACTCCAGGTAAAAGGCAGTCTATAAAAACTGTTTCCGTGTACCAAATGTCGCCTTCTTAGTCCTCTTGCTTATTCAGAAACGGTCTGCGGATTGTTCAGAAGCCCTGTCCAAATGTCCACCGAACGCTCTTTGGGATTATATTCCACCTCATAACCGAATGCTTCAGAGATAAAGCGGAGTGGTACATAGGTGACATTAATTATATGCGGTGGACTCTCCAGCTGGACTGCCTTGCCGTTGATATAGGCAGTGTAGTTGTCAATTGTCATTTTAATGGTTAATCCGTTTTTTATGGCGGTTATGGTCCGATCAGCATTGTTCCATTCAACTCTGGCTCCAAAAAGCTCGAACAGGTAGCGCATCGGCACTTCTGATCTGCCATTCACAATGTTCAGTGGTGGTGCTAACTTAAGGGGCATATCGTCAATGTTCAGCTGGTAGATGAATCGCCAAGTCCGGAATGTCCACTGCTTGGTCAGTGATACACCACCACTATCAAAAGAAATCTCGGCCGTGTACGTCCGATCGCCCCTCAGCTGTCGCTGCGCCGTCAGCACATAGCCGTAGCCCGAGTCAAGTTTCTTTATGCTAAGCGGAATGCTGATGTGTCGGCTGCCAGTTTGGGTGCTTAGCGACGCCTTTATACCGGATACATCCCGCTTATTGCTGAAGACCGTAATGGTCATTCCTTCTCCCTGGATAAGCTTTTCTACATCTTCTGATTCAATGTAACCAGCAAATCCCTCACTCATTCCGTCATATGGATACACGCTTGCGACTGCCGGAGTCGTTATATCGTTTTCTGCTTTTAATACTCCCACAATTACGGTGGCCCTTCCTACTCTCGCTATGCCAAGCGCGGACACCCCTGGAGTCAGTAATACTTCCCTGCGGTTATGAACTAAGGACAACTCGTGAATTTCTGATGCCATATCGAATTCATCGTAAGCCCTTTCCTTCATATATACCGTCTCTAGAATTTCCTGATTTGTCCCTTTGTACCCAGCCGCAGTCGCCCGCTTCTCGGACGTAGGCTGAGTATAAAACTCAAAGCCTTTTTCTTCGGCGGAGAGATCACCCTGAGACTTTAACGTATAATGAGCATTTGCATAACGGGCATGATTAACAGCAGCTTTAACGAGAGCAGGATCAAGCTTAACCTCGGACAATCCCATTTTCAATCGGAGCTTGTTGACGTAAGCCAGAGCTTTCTGCTGCTCAGAACCGCTAGTGCCATCGTACAATTTTCGTGCGGCATGCACATTGGGAGCGGTGGTCAAGAGGGGAAGTATTATAATCAACAAACAAGAAATAAGCATCCATTTCTTAACCAATCTGTTCAACCTCCCATAAAATCCATATATTGTTAGACGTCATTCACCGTAAAAGGTTGCTGAGCTACCCAGTTGCGGATGTGAATGATAGTCAAAGCAATGCCAAAATAATAAAAAAATCGCCATGCACTTAAGTAAGCAGGCGAAGATCGATTTTCACAGTGGAACACCAGTTGAAACAGAGGGAAATCTTTTTTGTATTAAGCTACGCTATCCTGCCCGTTCGTATTATGAGGTCACCAGAAATTACTGGTCGACCTCATTTTTGTGTGGTCGTAAGATAGCGGTAGCCGGGGATCGAACGTTTCTGCCCGTTAGACTTGGATCTCGAGAGCTATTCCGTTCATCCCCCCTACTTGTTAAACCATGATTAGGCTAGTTGGGGCATGACCCCGAATCACATGCGATAATGTGGACGACAAGAAGGTTAGGGGCTTCCGGCGAATATATAACAAGGAGTGGTTACATGAATCCTGTCATCGGACTGGATGTTTCCA
>NZ_JBFTPZ010000095.1:0-3920 GCF_056398745.1 Paenibacillus sp. 01T424
AGGGGCTTCCGGCGAAGGGGCTTCCGGCGAATATATAACAAGGAGTGGTTACATGAATCCTGTCATCGGACTGGATGTTTCCAAAGGAGAAAGTCATGCACAAGCATTCACTGACCGAGGAATACCGCACGGAAAGATCTTTCAGTTTGAGCATAATCTTGAGGGACTGGCGTCTTTCTTGAATTTTTTGCAGGACCTCGAATGCATTACTGGACTGCGTCCAGCAGTAGTGTTAGAAGCAACTGGACACTACCAAAGCTCCGTCATTCAGTTTCTAGATGAACATCAATACTTGTATATTGTCATTAATCCGTTAATTTCACACCAGGCCAAAAAAACCAGCTTACGCAAAGTGAAAACGGATATTGCGGACGCCTATCAACTAGGGGAATTGTTCTACAAGGAAGAATTAGAACCGTACAAAAAACGAGGTCAATTTATGATGAATCTACGCTATCTGACAAGGCAGCATGATTCTCTAACCGATATGTATGTGCAAGCGAAGCTGCAGTTTCAGGCTGTCCTTGATCAAGTCTTTCCGGAATACCGTGGCGTGTTTGGTGACCTGTACTCGAAGGTATCCCTTCGTTTTCTGGCTCTTCACCCTACCTCTTCCGCGGTGCTGACTAAGTCTCTGAATGACATAACAGCGACGATTCAGTCTCTTACTGGACGGTCGAATTCCGCATGGGCGCTTGATCGCGCGCTGAAACTAACAGCTGCCGCGGAGCGAAACCCTTTCAAGGAAACTGCTTTTTCAAGCCATCTCATCTCGCTGGAACTGCTCATTAATCTGCTTCTACAGTACCAAGAGCACCTAGTAAACCTCGACCAGTCCATAGATGCTCTGGCTGCAGAATTACATGAGTATGAGTTGATCCAATCGATACCCGGCATTGGCACCAGAATTGCTGCAACAATACTGGCAGAAGTCGGAGAGATCGATCGATTTGATCATGCAAAGAAGCTCGTTGCATTTGCCGGTGTCGACCCTAGCGTCTTCTCTTCCGGCAAGTTTACAGCAACCCGAAATAGGATTACCAAACGCGGTTCCAGAAGACTTCGAATAACCTTATATCTAGCCGTACGATGCGGCCTGCGCAGCTCACGCAACCAAAAACTCCGAGCCTTTTACGATAAAAAGCGTGCCGAGGGCAAGCCGTTTAAAGTGGCTGTTATTGCCTGTGTAAATAAGCTCATTCACTGGATTTTCGCGATTCTTACCCATAAAGAAGCATTTCGTCTGACCTAATCAGGAAACACTATCCTGCTTAGGAAAGCTTCTCCATCCACCTATGGATGGTTATTTGGCATGCTCTTTTTTCAGTATAACATCATAGGCTTTATCCATTAAGTTTTAAATATTGACAAGCTATTAGCTAGAATAGTTGAACAAAAGACTGCCATACGGCAGCGGCAGCCCTGTCAGTATTGAACTATCGTTTCCCGATAGCTTAACGAGGTCGCCGCTCTAAGMCRRCAGCCTCGTCACTATAAKCWCCGATTATATATCTGATTTYTCCGTTTCATACCAGGTTAMGTCAAAGAGAATTGGAGGCCAGAACATCGGTTSCATCCASYGATATTTAWGAGYATCTAKYAAATCWCCTAGAACAATAACACCGTTTTTATTTYTCTGTATTTTCCACTTGCTACTAATAACTGATTTACCTTGYTCAACCAATTCATAGGCTTCSGACCAAGTATAAGTCTTTCCTWCGATGTTTTCTATTCTCTGAATTTCCTSCTCATATCTCAATTTTCTTWCTCTCTCTTCATCACCCGTGTTCATTGAATCCCATACTTCAACGAATTCGTAGCCCTTAAAAGGTGATTTTTCAATAATATCTTTTAAAGCGTCAGTGACATATACAGCTATCATTTTATGTTGAGGGATTTTAAAAATATATTGAACCTCCAACTTACTTTTATCGAATTCAATTTTTATAATTGAACCATCTTCAATTATAGACTTATCATAATTGATACAATCGATCACATTAGTCACGTTTAAACCACATATGTCTTGTTTCAATTTGAAATCAAGAAATTGCACACTCTTTTGAATGAATGGAGAAAGAAACTCCTTTGTTTCCAAAGAAATAATAGGTATCTCAGGCAAAAAACCATAAAAATCATTGTTTTTACCTTTCTTTACCACATTCATTTCAATAGGAATAAAATCATCTATTTTCCCTTCAAAATTAATAATTCGCAGTTGATCATTTTTAACCATTAATATTGTGGCATTTGAACTATAAAGTAATCTCCAAACTTTCATTTTGTTTATCCTTTCATTTTGAACCCAACCCTCATTTTACCTGTAAGTAATTAAACTAATGGAGCAGCAGCTGCAGCAAACTGCTCCYTGATTGTTCAACTATCGTTCACCGTTAGTTCAATGATTTGGTCGAAATTATCAATTGATTATGCTGGTCTAAGTCGTTTAATGCATCATTGACTGATTCATATGAAAAACTCCTCACAATTATTTGATTCTCAATTAAATATACATTACCATCCATATTTCGCTCTAAATAATCCATTAGCCCCGATTTCGTACAGATTGAACACCATCTCGTCTGACCATCATTAAATAAAATAGAGATCTCGATGTGTTCTAATGAATTCGCACTTGAATCCTCAACTGAATCGTCAAATTTCCAACTAACTATAACGGGTACACTAATTCCAGAACTTACGAAATAATACTTCTTAAACCACCTGGATCGGTTGTTGTCACCTTTTATTTTAAACTGTTCTTTTTCTTCATCCTCAGCTATCACTTCATATTCATTACCACGAGTCAATGCTTCTAAATAAGGACCAATGTCATTACAAACTACAATTTTACTAGTCATTTTTCACACCCTCATCGTCCTAGAACATTTATTAATGCTCGATAATAAGTATAACTCTGAAGTCGCATGCTGCGTTAAACTGCCTGTTAGCTCAACAAGCCGCCGAACGCCGACTGCCTGTTGTTTGTAATTCTGCATCAAAAAAAACACTTCGGACATTTTAACACTTTCCTATTAATCGGTTGCCACGCTTCAAAACAGTTTGAACATAGTACCCAACCATCCTCTAATTTCTCTACTGGGAAAGAATTGTTCACTATAATTTCATCACCAAATCGACTTTCTCTTCCCATCCATTCGGAGACTTCGCGATATAACATTTTACGACAGACAAATACATTGCCATCGAGATTTATCGTTATTTCAGGAGTTTCATTGGCTTTAGAAATATGAATTGTACCAAAAGAATTATATATTTCGTAATTCAATTTAGGTAAGTTCATTTCGACAACATCACCTAGAAGGAGTTCGACAGCGGATGGTTTTTCCCATTGACGTTGAATAAGGATTCTCATATTGTACTTAAAGCCGCAAACCATTGATAAATGTTTATCAATGTATGCGTCATTTATTAAGTGGAATTCCTTAATTAAACCATCATGAAATCCATTGACAGAATCAAAAAAACAATCCATCTCTTCTTGTGTTTTTATTTCAATATAACTTTCAACGGAATCCTGGATTGCCATGTTTCCACCTCTTTTTTTTGGAGAGTAACGCTTATCACTGTCTTCYTTCTATACAATTATTGAACAATTTCTAATTACAATATTCTCGACAGCTCTTTAACTATCCTGCCCGTTCATATTATGGTTCAACTAGATAGATCCTTATACCGCAGCCATTGTCAGATAGGTCACCTTATAAACAAAAAAAAACCACCCCGAAGGGTGGTCCGTACTCATGATGAGCACTATAGGATTTGGATAGGAGTGGAGAGTCCTGTCCTGAACCTGTAGCTTTTTAGTGTTACACACATTCATATCTTTCTACTTCATTTAAGCAAGTTAACGGCGATGATGCCAATCAAGGATTGTTTGTCACTCCTTTGGATCTCCA
>NZ_JBFTPZ010000096.1:0-4868 GCF_056398745.1 Paenibacillus sp. 01T424
ACTCATTGAAAAAATTACTGCTCAGCATTTAGTTATCGGGATCGACATCGCCCAGCAGATGCATGTTGCGCGCGCTGTAAATTTCCGTGGCATCATCATCGGAGACTACCTATCCTTTTCTAATGACGAGGAAGGATTTCACCATCGTTTGAGTGCAGCCATCGTCGGGATGGAGCCAACCGGACACTACTGGCTTAACCTATCTCGGTGGCTCACAGAACGCCATTTTGAAGTCGTTTTAGTGAATCCGCATCTCGTGAAAAAAAACAAAGAAAATCGCGACAATACGCCTTCAAAGAGTGACCGGAAAGATGCACTCGTTATCGCCGACATGATCAAGAACGGTTACTACTCGGTAACACGTACGACTCCCGAAGCCTTCGAGGATCTACGTGTGCTTCTCTCTAACCGCGACTTCGTCGTCAAACGACTTGTTAGTGCCAAAAACCAGATACACCGCTGGGTTGACGTTGTTTTCCCTGAACTACGTCACGTATTYAAGGACATCACCTGTATCGGTTCCCTGGCAACGCTTCGCCTCTTTCCTACTCCAGCGGAGATCAGTAAGCTACAGACCCAGAACCTAATTCAGGGATGGAAAACCATCATGAAACGGCACTGCGGTGCTAGAAAAGCAAAAGCACTCATCGAGATTGCCAACCATTCAGTAGGATCTCAGTCAGCTTCTCATTACTACAAGCTCCACTTGAAACAATTRCTCGCCGAGTATGACCTTGCTTGCGMACAACTGGAGGTTGTGGAGAAGGAGATTTCAACCGTATTAGAACGCATTCCCTTTGCAAAATCCATCCTCGCRATTAAGGGGATTARTGTCATTTCATTAGCTGGTATATTGGGTGAGGCTRGRGACTTAAGCGGATTTGTTCACGGAAATGCCTTGCTGCGCCATGCCGGACTCAACCTCGCAGAAGCRAGTTCTGGCAAATGGACCGGGCAAATGAAGATTAGTAAACGCGGACGATCCCGCCTACGGCGCTTCCTCTTTATGGCCACTATGAGTTTGGTCATGAACAATTCAGAGTTTCAAGCGATGCATGCATACAATGTGCAGGTTAAGAAGATGAAGAAAATGAGGTCCATTATGAAACTATGCGGTAAATTGGCYAGAATACTAGTCGGAATGGCTCGTAGCGGTAAAGCCTACATGCCACATAAAACGTTACCACTCTTACAAGCAGCTTAACCATACAACCCGTTTCGTTGTACRAGTWTTGGCTTATTCGCAGGATTTCAAAGAAAGCACGGAGTACCGGATGCATTAAACCAAAGGGCACCGACCCGTACCGTTAGCAAGACCGGCCTCCACCCCTTGGATAGGCGTAACGAAGGAATGAGAGGGCATAGACCCGTTAAGACATGGGAGTGAAAACCTCCAAGGGTGGCGTGGAGAATGCGTGCAGTAAATSGAAGTATATAGGACGGTTATATCCCTCCTCTATTCCCGTGCGYCTTCATGTTACCGAAGTCTAACAGGGTATTCCCTTCATGTCTTCCCCCCCTTACTATCCGGGCGAAATCCTGCGAATAAGCGAGCATTCGTGAGAAAATTATAAATTTCCTCCTCATATCTCAATTTTCTTTCTCTCTCTTCATCACCCGTGTTCATTGAATCCCATATTTCAACGAATTCGTAGCCCTTAAAAGGCGATTTTTCAATAATATCTTTTAAAGCGTCAGTGACATATACAGCTATCATTCTATGTTGAGGGATTTTAAAAATATATTGACCCTCCAACTTACTTTTATCGAATTCAATTTTTATAATTGAACCATCTTCAATTATAGAATTATCATAATCGATACAATCGATCACATTAGTCACGTTTAAACCACATATGTCTTGTTTCAATTTGAAATCAAGAAATTGCACACTTTTTTTAATGAATGGAGAAAGAAACTCCTTTGTTTCCAAAGAAATAATAGGTATCTCAGGCAAAAAACCATAAAAATCATTGTATTTACCTTTCTTCACCACTTTCATTTCAATAGGAGTAAAATCATCTATTTTCCCTTCAAAATTAATAATTCGCAGTTGATCATTTTTAACCATTAATATTGTGGCATTTGAACTATAAAGTAATCTCCAAACTTTCATATTGTTCATCCTTTCATTCTGAAGTCCCAACCCTCATTTTTCCTGTAAGTAATTCGACTAATGGAGCAGCAGCCGCAGCAAACTGCTCCTTGATTGTTCAACTATCGTGTCCCGTTAATTCAATCAAGCCACTTTATAGCTGCATGCTTATAAATTGAATCAGAAAGAAACTCCTCAAACGTATCAAAGAGCGTAATTATCCCCTTAGTACTTCCCTCGTACCATTCTAAAATCGGTGGATTATCCCCTACACTTAACACAAAAAATTTAACTTCATAGCCCTGATGCATTGAGAATACAAAAGAACTCTCAGGCATTAATATCAGGTCATTATTCTCGCGCAATAATTCCTTGGCCGCATACTGAAGTTCCTTTAATTGTGAATACTTCATATCTGTACCTTGAAACAATCTTCCCGAATTATGACCAACAGCAAGCAAGTATTGCCGATAAGACTCCGGTAACTTGATTGCCAATTCTTGCTCAAGTAACTTTATTTCTGTTTCGCTACACCCTTCAAATGGACGAACAGTATGTAAATTCTTATCATACAGAAGCTTTAACAAATGATCACTTTTCACTAATAAACCTGCTTCCTAGTGGGATAACTCATAATTCGGGAAGAACTTAAATAATTCCTTCATTAACGTAACCTCCCTCTATGGAGAATCACTTTTCTCTTAAATACTCACGTTTTCTTAGTATATTAACCATGTTTGCTCATTACAGATAACACTTCAGTGGAACGAAGTTGTAGATTAAGAAATTTATGGGACTGGTAAAAGTGCAAAAAAGTCTCCACCTAGACCACTTGCTGTAAAAAGTGGTTTCTCCGGTAAAGTTTGGTTGCACCTTTGGATCTCCACATGAGCTCATGGCGGTCAACCCTCCCACATCTCGCAGAGTCTACGCTCTCACATTCCTTCATTCAACCTGTCCATGAGGTGAAGGTCAGATATGCTGCCCGGCAGGATCTTCGTCCGTATGGATTGTGCCGTTCCGACTCATCCGTGCTTCTTGTTATCTATCTTTTGGTTTAGGTCGTTATCTTTGGAAAACGTTCTGTTAAGCCGCTTGTGGTAATTCTACACCTCGAGGGATATCCTGCATCATCTTTTCTTCCCTGAACTCATGTCCCTTTTTCAATATGCCGAATAGGATGCGTATGAGTTTGTTACACAATGCGATGAGAGACTGCATTTTCTTCAACGGATTTCTCGACCGTTTGGTGTAGTACTCGTGCAAAGCTCGGAAGGCTGCGTTTTTTGCGACCAGCGGCATCATCACTCTAAAGAGTAAGGCACGAAGGCGTTTCCTACCTCTCTTCGTTATCCTAGTCTGTCCGGTATGTGTGCCTGATGAATTTGTTTTCAAATTCAATCCAGCGAGCTTCGTGATCTGTTTGGGATGTCGGTACTGACTAATATCGCCTACCTCAGCTAGAAAGCCCGCGATGGTGTCTCTTCCAATCCCTTTCATGGCCAACAATTGTTGTACATGTGGGATCTGCTTGAGTAATTCTTCCAATTTTGTTTCCAGTTCTTCCAGTTTTCTATGAAGCCATTCGTACTGGTTCAGCAGCACCTTCAACTCCATTTTAGCCAACTCTGAACCTTGATGGATACCAACAGAACGGCTGGCTGCTGCCTTCAGATTCTTGATTCGGCCTAGACCAAGCCCACGCTTTGCAGCTTCTCTCAGATGCTGCAGCAGGATCTCCTCTGGTACGGAAACAAGCTCATGTGGCAGTAGATAGAGACTTAGCATTTGGATGGCTGACTTGCATTCCCAATCCTTAAATACCGTCAGAAACTCGGGGAAATACCGATCTAGCCAGTTATGGACACGTGCTTGCACAACGCAAAGGTCAGTTGTCAGGTGCTCGCGAATTTTCATGGCTTCCCGCAGTTCAGCATAAACGCCCTGTGGAAGGCTAGGTACAGCGTATCTCCCATCTTTGACCAACTGTGCAATCACTTTAGCGTCCTTGATGTCATTCTTCGTCGGAGAATTGTCATCAAGCTCTTTGCTTTTCTTCACGTGTAGTGGGTTTACAACACCATATTTAACTTGTTGCTCTCTAAGATAATGAGCTAAGTTTAACCAGTAGTGACCAGTCGGCTCCATGCCGACCATGACGTCCTGAAGCCCTTGTTCCGCAACAATCTTTTGGAACCAACTAATGAATAATTCAAAACCTTCTCGATTGTTTTCAAACGTGATCGATTTACCGAGCTCGACTCCGTGATAGTCTTGTGCCCTGGCCACATGTTTGAATTTAGCAATGTCGACTCCGACAATTAAAGTAGAAGAAGTGATTTGATTAATTCGTTCATTTTGAGTAGAATGCTTGTTGTAGTCTCCTTGGTTTGTATTTGGATCCAGTAGCTAGCCAGCATTATGGACCCATTAACATCATACCAAGGAGTCTTTTTATTTCTCAAACCTCGTATTTCTTCATAATAGGAATGCTGCCCGTTAGTATTATGAGGTCACCAGAAATTACTGGTCGACCTCATTTTTGTGTGGTCGTAAGATAGCGGTAGCTCGGGATCGAACGTTTCTGCCCGTGAGACTTGGATCTCGAGAGCTATTCCGTTCATCCCCCTACTTGTTAAACCATGATTAGGCTAGTTGGGGCATGACCCCGAATCACATGCGATAATGTGGACGACAAGAAGGTTAGGGGCTTCCGGCGAATATATAACAAGGAGTGGTTACATGAATCCTGTCATCGGACTGGATGTTTCCA
>NZ_JBFTPZ010000097.1:0-3373 GCF_056398745.1 Paenibacillus sp. 01T424
AGGGTGTCGTAGGTTCGAATCCTACATGACTCACCATTTTTTAATCTCGGATGCGCGCGTATGGCGGAATTGGCAGACGCACTAGACTTAGGATCTAGCGGGCAACCGTGGGGGTTCAAGTCCCTCTACGCGCATCATAGTACGACAAATGAAGTCTTGCTTAGCAAGGCTTTTTTTGTTGTTTAAAAGTAGGAAATGATACTCAAATGAGATGTTTTTGAGCTATTTTTTTGTCAAAGGAGTTAGCCTCGTGTACAATAAAAACAGCTAAGGGAGGACATATATGAATTTTTCCGTCACCTTTTTTACAAATATAAGCATTCTCATCACTTGTGCTTACCTTTTTAACCTCCTATATAAGAATTTTCTAAACCGAGCTTCCTCCAATGTGAAAAATAGTTTGTTGATTGTCACTTTTATTTTATCCGGCTGGCTGACGATGATGGTTGGTGTAGAATTAGGTAAGGGGCCCTTATTCGATTTGCGCGGCGTACCTATTATTTTTGCAACATTAGTGTTCCGAGATCCGCGCCATGTTTTTATTATTGGACTTGGTATCTCTGCTTCAAGATTTTTTGTCAATGGAATAACACCAAGCTCACTAACGGGATCAATTAATATCGCTATTATGGGACTCGTCGCTGCGGGGCTCGTCATGCTTTACGAACGACGCCAGTTATGGGGCTATCGTAAGAAGGCAACGATTTCTTTGCTCACCATCAATATTGTACAGGTAACTGGTATCGCGATCTTTGGCGCTCTGTCTCGTGAGTTGTACTTGAAGCAGATTATGCCTTTTACGCTGCCTCTTTCTATTTTGCTTGGTGCCTTATTCTTATTTATTATTAATGATTTTTATAAGGAACAGCTCCAAGCGGACGAGCTGCGCGACAATAACTTGCTTCTAATGGAGCAAACGAAGGAGCTTGAAGACAAAGCGATACAAATCATGAAGTCATCCAAATACAAGTCGGACTTCCTCTCTAATATGTCTCATGAGCTTCGGACACCTCTTAATAGTATCATTGTCCTCTCAGAGCTCATTCGTGAGAATACGGCCAGCCAGGAACACAATGAGAATTTTGAGTATGCAGATATGATAAACAGCTCTAGTAACGAATTGCTGCGAATCATTAATGACATCCTTGACTTATCCAAGATGGAAGCAGGGAAAATGGATATCAACTGGGGAGAAGTGTCCGTCGAGGATGTTACGCAGCTGGTATACCATGAATTTGCCCATTTAGCTGAAAAGAAGCAGCTAAGCTTCGAAGTTTTAATAGATGAAGAGGCTCCTCAAATGCTAGTATCAGATGGGCAAAAGCTGAGCCAAATTATTCGCAATCTATTAAACAATGCTATTAAGTTTACGGATAAGGGCGATGTCGCTTTGCACGTATACAAGGATAAGCTTACTGACTGCATTGTATTTGTTGTAAAGGACACCGGTATTGGGATAGATGAGGACAACCAGCAGCGAGTCTTTGATACATTTTCACAAGAGGACAGCACGATTCAGCGGAAATATGAAGGAACTGGATTAGGGCTTTCTATTTGCATACAGCTTACCAATCTACTTGGCGGCAAACTTGCGCTTAAAAGTACAAAGGGAGTTGGAAGTAAGTTTGCACTAAGTGTGCCGTTATATCCTACAACGAAATAGGATAGCTGCTTCGATTGGAACCGCAAATCGCTTTCGACTAGGTTGGAGAGTAAGTTTCTATATAAAGAAATGAGTTGTTAGATTCGACTAACAGCAAGGAAGGTGTAGTTAGGCAAATGCCTTCCTACACCTTTCTTTATGGATTTAGCGAGGTATCCATATTTGTATAAATAAGAATGGCATCTCTTAGAAATACAGCAGCACCGGGCAGGTTTTTATCATAATAGGCTGTAAACCTTTCATCATCTACATACATTTGAGCAACACCCGCATGTGCTTCTTTGGTATAGCTGCCCCAATAAAAACTTAGCCATTGTCGATGGAGATCGGCTGCTTTCTGTGCTAACTGACCAGCGGGATCACCAGTTGCAAAAGCTTCCTCAAGCACGCTTATGACCTCGGCCCCTAACTTTTCGATTTCAGTGTGCTGTTCTTTAGTCATGTTTTTGATTATTTGGTTAGAGAGATCCACCTGCTCGTTTCCGTACTTTTCTCTAATCTCTTTACCAAAGCTCTTCTCATTCTCATTAACGAGCTGCTGCTTAAAACCTTCGAATTTCTCTTTATTCTCCATTATTATTCTCCCTTCTTTTTGAGCTAATGTTTTGTCGACATTAGCGATAAGCTGATCTAGCTGAACTCTTTTCTCTAAAAGCTTTTGTCGATGCTGCAGCAGTGCCTTCTCACCGTCAAAGGAAGGTGATGTCACGATGGCCTTGATTTCCTCTAATCCGATTCCAAGCTCTTTGTAAAATAGAATCTGCTGCAGCCGATCAACCTCCGCTTGCCCATAAATGCGATAGCCTGAAGAATTCAACCGTGCAGGTTTAAGCATGTCGATCTCATCATAATAACGCAGCGCACGTGTACTAATTCCAGCTAATCGACCTAGCTTTTGTATGGTATATTCCATGTGTTCACCTCCTGACAACATCATCGTACACCTTCACGCAACGTGAAGGTCAACTGTTTTTTTATAACGCAAGAGCAATAGTAAAGGATTTAACCAGTGTGGAATTGGAGGATGAACTAATGTCTTTCATGTAATTATTCTGTTTATTGAAGTAAGTAAACTCTATTCACAATTAACGAGGAATTGTTGTATAGCCGAGAATGCTATTGTTGAAAATAATGTTATCCAGCGATGGAGAGCGATATAGCATTATAAAATGGATGGAAAGCAGTTATGATTGAGAATGTTAAAGAGTTGTTCATTTGCGCTGTAAACGATATCCATTTATAATTAATGTTATTCTTCTTCTTTAAAGATGGAATCATGTATTTACATGCTTTATTGTAGTAAACATAGGCATTACAGCTGTATAGAAAGGGTTTTACATATGTAAATAAAGATTATTATAAATTAATTTCAAAAAAGACTTGCATTAATGGGTGAATGCATGGTATATTCTATTTCTGGCCGAGAGACACACGCGGACAGCAAGCAAAACAAGCATGACAAACGAAAGAATAGATTGCTCTTTGAAAACTGAACAACGAGTAATAACTGCCCTTACGATTCTAACGAATCGTGAGAAAAGCGATAAAAAAGTAATGAGCAWKTCAAACACCAATTTGGAGAGTTTGATCCTGGCTCAGGACGAACGCTGGCGGCGTGCCTAATACATGCAAGTCGAGCGGAGTTGATGAGGTGCTTGCACCTCTGATACTTAGCGGCGGACGGGTGAGTAACACGTGGGTAACCTGCCT
>NZ_JBFTPZ010000098.1:0-3313 GCF_056398745.1 Paenibacillus sp. 01T424
CCCTTGGATAGGCGTAACGAAGGAATGAGAGGGCATAGACCCGTTAAGACATGGGAGTGAAAACCTCCAAGGGTGGCGTGGAGAATGCGTGCAGTAAATCGAAGTATATAGGACGGTTATATCCCTCCTCTATTCCCGTGCGTCTTCATGTTACCGAAGTCTAACAGGGTATTCCCTTCATGTCTTCCCCCCCTTACTATCCGGGCGAAATCCTGCGAATAAGCGAGCATTCGTGAGAAAATTATATCGTACCAAGGGAGCATTCCTGTAGATTCATTAATTTGGACTTTAAATAAAAAAGAGCGCCTCTGCATGATAATTAACGTCTGTTAGGTATTTACGATTACCTTCACCGAATCCGACATTCCCCGTAATTTTACATACCACGTCAAAAATGACTCAACCATAAATTTCGAGTCGCATACCGCAGCCTTTGGCAGGCAAGTCAATTCACGATCAATAAAAAAAGCCACCTGGAAAGGTGGCTTGCACTCAAACAGAGTGCAAAAGTATAGATAGGAGTGGAGAGTCCTGTCCTGAACCCGTTGCTTTTAGAGTAACGTACTTTCATACCGTGCCTGATGCCAACCGTGCCGCTTTCAACAGCATTCAAAACCACTATTTCTTCATAATAGGAATGCTGCCCGTTAGCTTAATAAAATGAGCAGGCCACCGCAGCGCCTGCTCATCGATGTGTACTATTGAACTAACGTTTCCTTTACTCATCTGCCCCTATGTTAACTGATGCTCCCCGTAGTCTTGCTTGACCGTCAATGTCCAAGGTTTTGATGATCGAACTGTAAGATCTACCCGCATCGATTGCTGCGGAAGCAGCTTTAAGGTGGAAATTATTTTGGCCTTGATTCACAAACCGCGGTTCGGCAAATATAGAGTGTACATCATTTCTAGTACTGGTCTTATAAGCCGAAAAACCGACATATTCCTCGTTTTTCCAAATCCAATTTGCTTTCGAAACGTCTCCGGGGGCGTAATAAAGATTGTAGTCTACCACATTTCCCGAGTTTTTCGTGTGTTCGTTATAGATGAAGACATTCGATGATTCCGCAAAGATGATATTATTTGTGATCATATTATTCTTGGTATCATACTGTAGCAGAATTTGACCACTGCCGTCATTCAGCGAATTATTTTGATATAGGGTATTGTTGATGATCTTGCAATTCACAGTTGCGCCTCGTTCACTATCGTAGCCGCCCATCGCTATTCCCGTATACCGATTACTGTAGACAATGTTGCTTCGCACGGTAATATCGCTTGTGGATTTCCCWGCATGTTCACTGGCAATTTCAATGCCAATATCGTTCTTGTAACTGTAATTTCGTTCAATAACACTGTCTTTCCCCCCATCAATATAAATACCACCGGCCGCGTTGCTATTGTTAGGAAGTGATTTACCGTAAGAAGGGTTAAAGTTGGATGAGATGTTATATACTCTATTGCCACTGACTAATCCATTTCTCACTTGATCGTAGGACGGATGCGGCGCTACTCCTTCGAAGCCGATGAGATCGATTCCGATATTGTCATTATCATGAATGAGATTGTTCGTCACGGAAAAAGTATCGACATTTCCGTTTAAAACAAGGGACTCGCTTGAACCCAGTACCAGCTTGTAAAGCTCATTACCTTCTATCGCTACATGATGAATGGAGGCGGGTGCATCAGTACCATACACAGCGATACCGTGAGCATCCCGGCCAAGCAGGTCACTGCCGGTTGGTGCAGCGGTATTTTTGATATCATGCACTTTGTTATTCAGAATCTTAATATAGCTTCCTGAGCCGTGGACATATATACCTATAGGCAATTGATCTTTTTTCGTTGTGATAAAATTACGGATTTCAAACCCCTTTATCGTGATATGGCTGGCGTCTTCAATCTCAATAATGCCTTGTTGTCCTGTGACAGAAAGTCCGCTTCCATCAATGACTGCCCTTTCCTTCGGAAAGTTTACGAACGTGATCGAACCACCCCGGGCTGAGCCGGAGCGGGTAATTTTCAGCTTTTGCTTATAGACGCCCCCTCTAACATACACGGTACTGCCCGGTTTTACGACGTCTGCTGCATGCTGGAGAGTTCTCCAAGGAGATTTTTTGGTGCCCGCGTTATCATCGTTGCCTCTGGAGTCTACATAATAGGTGGGAGTGGCTGCTGAAGTAGAGGTGGCACGCAATTGCCCCATCATAATTATTACAGTTGCAACTACCGTACCAAGAATGAATAATTTACTCTTTGTTTGCATTGAGACGGATCTACCTTTCCAGAATGTTTCTTTTAATTATACTATAACGAATCTTAAGCACCATCAAGTAAACACTTGAGCAAATGTGATCAAGGAAAAGACTGGCGTACTTTGGACTCAGACGGGAATATCATTATCAGCATTTATTCTCTAGACTTGTTCAACTACCCGCCCGTTAACGTGTCCCGTTAGTTGAGCGATTACATTCAAGCAATGCAAACATGAATGCTTTACCATACAGAAAGTCTTGTTCTGAAATCATTTTCATCTGTAATGAAGTTTACTTCAGAAAACCCCATTGTTAGCGAGTTATTATAGAGCCTTTGGATTGTTTCTGGATCCTTACTATACACCGTAACATACACGCAATCGACCACTAAAATAACGAGGCTACATTCACTGATAATAAAATCTTCAAACGTTTGAATATCAATAATCTCTTTATTTCTTGGAAAAGCCTTTAGGTTTGCAAAAATCACATAATACTCGTTTTTTTCTATTGTCTGCTTTAATGTTTCGCCTTCCATTCCAATAACCTCATCAGGAAAGAGTGGCCGCCCTAACTCCCCGTACTCGATGAAATATGCTTCTTCACCGCCAACATACCAGTTATATGCAGCTACATCGACTGGCTTCAGTATCCCAGCCAAGTAGCTCCCGTACTCATTTGGTATTTCGAAGCTAATGCCTCTTATCATAATAACTCCTCTCCTATACTGCCCGTTACTTCAATGAAAAACGGCAAACGATTAATAGCGTTTGCCGTCTTTTCGTCATTCAACTATCGTTCCCCGTTAGTTCAATAAATCTTAACCTCAATCCGCATGGCTCAACTTACCCGTTAGTTCAATAGAATCAACAGTTTCAGTCCGATGGTATCCTCTTGTCTATGATTCAAGCCACCACTTTCAATCCTATGATAAAATACTTATAAATCCCACTATAGCCAAACGGCCAAAGCGGATATAATCTTACTCTAAATTACTGGAGGTAGCGCTCCGTACTCGGCCCACTGCTCTTTTGTCGGGCCGTAAAGATCCGGCACACGAA
>NZ_JBFTPZ010000099.1:0-3167 GCF_056398745.1 Paenibacillus sp. 01T424
GTTTGTTGCTGCATCGCCTTTATTCCCCGTATTTCCATTTGCAGCAGAGCTGTTGCCATTTCCACCTGATGAACAAGCCGATAGCAGCATTCCAAAGCATAATAGCATTACAAGTCCAAGCTTCGTGGATAATTTGCTCTTCATTGCGGTTGTCGCCCCCTATGTTGTGTGAATACTTATTGCGCTCTGTAAGCGCTTAATCCAATGAATTCATTATAAATTATATTGTTATATGTTTATATACTGAATATAATATAAAAAATACCATGCGCTAAAAATCAGCACACGGTATTTTTATGTTCTATTAATTACATTTTGCAAAATTTTACAGGTACAACAATACGCTGCGGCTCGTACTCCCCTTGTAGCTGCGCATGAAGCAATTCAACGGTAACCTTGCAAATCTCGTCTTCATTTTGCTGCAAATACGATACATCCTGAAAATCAGGCCGGTCAAAACAAACGAGCTCGAGATCGTCAGGCACTAACTTCTTCAGCCTCTTCGCTGCGTAATAAGTATAGTTGGTCAACTCTACATTGACAACGAATGCTGCTGAAACCTCAGGGCGCTCACTCATAAAGGATTCAATAATGTGCTGCGCATTGCCGCTCGATATATCCTCAATTTTGAGAATACACCACAAATCCTTGTTAATCGGAAGTTTTTTGGCTAAATACGCTTTTTCGAATCCGATCACTCTTTCTTCGGTCGCTGTATTCGTAATTTCAGGCGTGATAAGGGCAATATGCTCATGCCCGCTGTCGAGCAAATGAGTGATAGCCTGTTCCGTCCCATTCACATTATCCGAGCTGACGCTGTACGTGCGAATCTCTTTCAAAAAACGATCAATTAGCACATGCGGAAATTTATCGAGCGACAAGCGTAAAATGCTATCGTTGTATCGCTCCTCCTCCGTCGGAAATACAATTAATCCGCGTACACTTGCAGCGACCATCGATTCAATAGCTGCGCTTTCTTCAAGCTGCGACTCTCTCGTAATCCGTACCTGTAGGTTGTAGCCGCTGGCTGTTACGTACTTTTCGATTGAGTCCAGTATTTTCTGATCCACCTTCGTCTTCATGCACGGTAAAATAAGTCCGATAACGTCCCGCACATGGCTTGAAACATCTAAATCCTCAGCCGTCTCGCCATCCTGTCTTACGAACGTTCCCTTTCCTTGTACTCGAACGAGTACGCCTTCATCCGCTAAACCAATCAACGCGTTTTTACTCGTGATTTGGCTTACTCTATACTTGTCCGCAAGCTCCTTCTCGGATGGGACACGATCTCCAGGACGCAATTTCCCAGCTTTGATTTGCCCTAAAATATCGACTTGAATTTGCTTATATAAAGGGAAATTTTTCATAACGACGTCCTCTCATTATATTAATATATTAATTATACTAAATTAATTTTATTTTGTCTGCAACGGAATAATTGGTGATCTTTTATAATGATGAGCGAGATCTCTTAGAGAATACAAGAAGGCATAAACTTAAACCCCCGATCATCTCAGTGAAAATTGATCTACGTTATCTAAAAGGACTGTTCCTCTCAGATTCAATTATTGGTCTCGTCGGCTATGCACAATATCCACGAGTCATTTCTCTAACGAACTCTATTACGCTTATTATGTTGAAAACTACTTTTATTTCATTTTAACGAACCTGATTAACGTTATATCACGTTTTGTAAGGTGTCATGAGCTGCTTTTCTCGAAATAACGATTATGGAGTTCGTTACATTTTTAATCCATAATAAATGATTTAAATAAGACCTACTGGGTTCGTAAGCTATAGGTATGATACATGGAAGGACATCGTCCTCCCTAAGATTCATCAAAAAAAACAGGGCTGTTCCAAAAGTAGAATGATCTACTTTAGAAACAACCCTTTAACCTCACTATTGCATAATTCTATTATTTATTGCCCTTATCATACAGCTCTTGAAGCTTCGGCTGCAATTCCTTCGCCCAGTCCGCAGCTGTCATCTTGCCGTCCCACACTTTGCCTGCCTCTTGCCACATCGTATCGATCCACTTCGTATCCTTCGAACCGAAATCAATTGGCGGATGACCATAATCTTCAATAATATCAAGGAAAACTTGACGATTTGCTGGTGCTTTGTCATACGCTACAAACTCGCCTTTTGCCATATCAATCAAGTTTGGCACCGCTTGCCCAAGCTCGTAGTTTTGCTTTTGTCCTTCTTTATCCAGTGCAAGGAATGCTGCTAAGTTAAACGCTTCTTGTGCATGCTTCGATTTGCTGGATACTGAGTAACCCATTGAGCCAACCCACGTCCCTGCTTTGCCTGTCTCCGGATTCACCGGCCATGCCGCGATATCCCATTCAAACGGCAAATCCCAAAATCCCGGTTGATCCCATGGTCCCATTGGGAACATGCCTACTTTGCCGGCTACAAATCGCGAGTAMGAATTCATCGCTTTCTCATCCTCCGGCGACGGCGATACATTGTGCTTGAYGCGCAGATCTGCTACCCATTGCATTGCTTTTGCRAATTCCGGTGTATCAATCGTTACTTTGCCTGTTGTATAGTCGATGAAGTCGCCTCCGCTTGCCCATACCGCGCCTTCCAGCGTAAAGTTGGCTCCGCCATAAATATCGACTTTGCCATCGCCATTCTCATCCTTCGTCAGCTTCTTCGCTGCATCTAACCAGTTGTCCCATGTCCATTTGCCAACCTCTGCCGGCGGCAATTCGAGCCCAGCTTCAGTAAACATCGTTTTGTTGTAGGCCATTGCCCATGGACCTACGTCCTTCGGCAATCCGTACAAATCCCCTTGCCCGAGCTGCTTGCCATCAAAACGGTATCGATCTAGCGCTTGTTTCCATACGTTATCGGCTTGGAACAGCTCTGTCGTTTCTAGAAACGGCTGCAGGTTTTGAATCGTGCCTGCTTCGGCAAACTTGTAAAACTGCGGGCCCGATACATAGAATACGTCCGGTGTTTTGCCCGATGCAACCAGCGTAGACAGCTTCTGATTGTATTCAGCAGGCGGCACGCTTGTGTACTCTACCTTTACGTTCGGATATTTCGTTTCGTATGATTTGATCAGCTTGGCGAATATATCTTTCTCCTGCGGACTGCCATGACCCATAAACGAAATCTTTACTTTTTCTTGCGGTGCGTTTGTTGCTGCATC
>NZ_JBFTPZ010000100.1:0-2940 GCF_056398745.1 Paenibacillus sp. 01T424
CCGCATTGTTGCTTCCGTTTCATTCTGCCAAGTTGCGGCAAAATCTTTAATTTGTTTATACATATCCAACATCTCCTTTTTGTAATGGAATCAAGTTTATTGTACCGAACACTAGTTCGCAAGTAAATATTTACATTTACTTAAACTACCCCCGTTAACCAAACGAAGCTGCCGAAAATCATTCCGCTAATCCCGAAATGTAATTAACTACGTATGGTTAATACTTTTGATCATTTTGTTTACGCTAGCCTGCCCGTTAGCTTAACAAAGAAATGAAGCAGCTGCCATGTAGCAAACTGCTCCTTATTTGTTCACCTATAGTTACCCGTTAGTTCAAAAGTCTCCTGCAAGTATTGATGTTTAGTATTTATCAACAATTGCTCCCAATACGGCTGCTTTCACATATCTCTGCCCCTTTAGTGCTTTTAAATGTTCCACTGTTCCCGTTACGACAACGCCGAGTATACGGACATCACTTTGAGCCGGTTTCTCTTTTTCTTGCCTCAAATAATCAAAGATGCGTTTGTATTCGCTATAGTATTTCCCCTTGACGTTTATACCGTTCTGTACAGCTGATAGGAAATCTTTTTCGGTTACATCCTCGTAATCGGGGTGAACTCCGAATCCATACACTCTTCGTGCCGGGTCGGGCGACGGATTATCAATAGTACCGTCAGGCATTTTCTTAGCTAGGTATGGCTTTTTATTTGAATAGGTGTCCACCCAATACCACACGGGATGTATACTTGGCGGCAACATCTCATTGATCTGCTCCACGGTATAGTTTGTATTAAATGAGATTCCGAGCTCGACCAATTTACTGCTATCCATGTCATCAAGCTGCGAGGTTTCATTCAGAACCTTCGGGTAAGAGACATCAGGAAGGTAAAACAACATCTCTCTTTCACCATTGTAAGGATTGTAAGGTCTTAGATAGTCAAACTTTTCATTGCTCATGGAGAAGTCAGGA
This sequence comes from Paenibacillus sp. 01T424, assembly GCF_056398745.1. NCBI lineage: Bacteria > Bacillati > Bacillota > Bacilli > Caryophanales > Paenibacillaceae > Paenibacillus > Paenibacillus sp. 01T424. The sequence continues at coordinate 971 of NZ_JBFTPZ010000100.1, forward strand.
AGCGATAGAGAAGAATAGTCTCCAAGAGACCTGGAAAAGTTACCCACTGCATTGAACTCATAGGTTTCTTTATTCCAAACAACGGGAATACCCTCTACTAGCTTATATGTCTGAAATTCTAGAGCCCCCTCAAGAAAACCGAAGTTTTGTCGGTAGCCTGCTCCGTACTGATTCGGACCACTAATTTCTTTGAACATCGAAATATCACGCAGAGCATGGTCCGCTTTTTTATATAGCAGATGCAGGTTTACAAGATACCCACAAGCCAGAACGAGTAGGGAAATACCCAGAGATACCCCCACGATCCGCCACATCGATCTTCGCTTAGCTTTTTTTATCAGTTTTGATAATCCTCCATCTTCATCTGGGTTAAATTCTCTATCATTCATCATGCAGGCCTCCATATTTTTTTTGAAATTGTTTTCTAGCTCGATACAAATATGTTTTTACCATTTCCATGCGTATACCTAGCAAACCGGATATTTCTTGATAGCTCAAATCCAATTCATATTTCATGATCAGTAACTGCTTATAGATGGGGGTTAGATCTTCCAATATGCGTTCGATCTCTTCCCGTCTTTCCTTTTGGAGGAAAAGTTCTTCCGGGGCTTCATTTCCTTCAGCTGCGACATCCTCAATCGGAATTTCCATCCGTTTTTTCTTTCGGCACAGATCGTAATAATGATTTAGGGCAACTTTGAACATCCATGCCGAAAATTTGTCCTCATGAATGGAATCTATGTATAACAGCCCTTTGTAAATGGTTTCCTGAACGATATCCTCAGCGACGTCTCGGTCGGCTCCTAGACGGATCAAATATCGCTGGATTTGTTTCATTTTCAGATTTAAAAGTCGATACATCAGCTCATTGTCCACCTTGAACCTCCCTTCATGCTATATAACGAATGAGCTTCCTTTATGTATACACTTGCCCCTCAAAAATGTTGGGACTTCATATTTGTTAAACAATACTGCCCTTTTTAAGCATAGCGAAGGGCCGCCATGGGGCAGCCCTTCAGCATTTCTATTGTGTTTCGTTAGCTTACTTAAACAGATTCGCTTTCTCAATTCAGGTGAACGCCAAAAAAGTTCCGCATGAAAAATACCTGTTACATCAATAAATAAATAAATAAATGAGGGATTTCCGAATTGCAATCTACTGTCGTTTCCCTTTAGCTTAACGACGTTCTATATTCATTTCGTCTAACAATAATCTCGCTGAATATAAGATATTTGGCTTGTATGCATCTAGTTCTTTTATGCGTTCCTTTAACGCTTCTTGATTCCACAAATGATATTGCGCAGGTAAGGGTATATGAGCCAAATTGTGATAATGCTCTCCAAAATCTATTCCAATAAAGGTATGGCCTTGATGCCATAACCCATCCAGTTCAAGGCATCCAAATATAATATTTATCTTCCCATTAAGCATGTCATTGAGGATCTGAACTACTCTTTTTTTTACTAGATCATCGCTCACTTCCACGCCCCCAATATTATTCCCAGTCATATACGAAGGCCTTCGCAATGAGGGGCATTATTATTGAACTATCGTTTCCCGTTAGCGTAACGAACAAGCATGTCATCCTGGTTAAGCACATCCTCTGAATAAGATAATGACCGTACCGAATAGTGCTTTTGAATACACTTATATCCACGTTTGAAACGATTTATTAACTATCTTTACATTGTTTATTTTTGCCCAGCTCTTTAAATCCGAGATGCCTCTATCTTCATCCTTTGAATACCTAAATGCCATATCCAATGGGACGATCTTCCTGCTGTAAGGTAATATCCCAATAACAGGTTTAAAGTACCCCATGGTCATTATCACTTTAATATCCCTTGAATTAATTATATTCCCATTTAATATGATTTGCTCATTGGATAGGCATAACACGGTTGGTTTCTTAAAAAATGTTCTGTACAATGCGAGTAACAGTACAACTAAACATAGAAGAATCACCGTT
>NZ_JBFTPZ010000101.1:0-2676 GCF_056398745.1 Paenibacillus sp. 01T424
CCCACTCAGGGAGATCCTCCACATCCGGTTGGTCCATATGGGGTTGAATCCTGCTCCATGCTTGCATAAGCTGCCCGCTATAGCGCTGGAACTGCTCCTGGCTGACCCACTCAGGGAGATCCTCCACATCCGGTTGGTCCATATGGGGTTGAATCCTGCTCCATGCTTGCATAAGCTGCCCGCTATAGCGCTGGAACTGCTCCTGGCTGACCAGACAAAACCATACTGGAGCGAGAAAATTATTCGTCTCGAAAGCTGTATTCTCATAATCGACCGAATCTGTATCGGCGTTTGTAACGTACAGGAATGTCCGGTTTCCCATAAAAGATCCTTTCCTCCTACCTTTGTTTCACATCCAATAATGGAACCAAAAAGCGATTCTATAAGTTCGTCATTTTATGATGAAAATAAAGTGAGAAGGGCGCCCGCAATTAGAGTGCCCTTCTCTCGTTTGCAATGCAACTGCACCTATTGATCCGTTTGGATTGAGCGGAGTCAGGCTCAGGCAACCGCCGCCCGTACTCGATTTTGGTGACACTTCGCGGCGACAGCTTCATCCGAGGCGGTATTTTGAATTACAAAATTGGCAGTCTTCGTAATTTTAATCACTGAACCCTTTTCCAACAATTTTTTTTATCCAAATCAACATATACCGTGATACTTTCAGTTGAAACACTCAGTATGATTTAATGTAACGGAGTATACTTCTTTTCCGTAATAGCTACCAATTAAATTAGCAAATTATTATTAACAGTCACTTTCCTTACAACTGAATCTTTCGGACTCACAGGAATTTGGTCTTGTTTTTCATCATTAAGACTGTTGAAAGCAGTCATCTCAATTGGTAACTCACTTCTTTCAGATTGAAATAGATTACGTCCGCTAAAGATATTGTTAAAAGGATAAGTATCGGAATAAATAACAATCTCTTCAAGATATCCCTCCTACCGCATCAAGTCCTTTAGCTAATCGTTACTTCAATGAAGCAACAATTCCGCTCGGCACATAGTTTTAGCATTATACTTCAAACGAGATAAGGTATTAAGATGTTGCGTTAAACTACCCGTTAATGTAACGAAGCTGCCGATCCTTGCCCGCAACCTCCTCCGAATTGAGTGTTGAGCTATAGTTCCTCGTTAGCGGAATGACCTTTCTTAATCAGCGAGAGCACGTTTTATGATCGCTTTTGCTTCAGCAACCAACTTTTCATCTTTATAATCAATTGCCTGCATCATGATCAAAATGGGAATGTATATGGCTATCAATCGAGCTAATATCTTCGTTTCTTCATCGACATCCCCATATTCTTTGAAAAAGTCTGAACGCGCATCCGGAGGCAAAAAGCTATACGCGACATTCAAGTCGCAAGCAGGATGTCCGATATTGATATCTCCCCAGTCGATAATCCCTGAAATTATTCCATTCTCGTCTACCAGCATATTTTTAAAATGAAGGTCTCCATGGAGGAATACGTTTTTGGGTTTCACTTTTTCAGTTCCAAGCTGTTCCAAATAGTTCGATAATTCACGATACTCTTCTTCACTAAAATGAAGGGCAAGGTCGGAAATGAATTTATGCAACTTTTCTTTACGCATTGCAATATCAATCAAATTTCTATGGTCATGTTGAACTCCATTTTCTTGGGCAATTTGCACAGGGAATGCATGTAAGCTTTTTAAAAATTGCGCGAGCGTTGTTGCTGATACCGCACGTTGCTTGTCAGTTAATCCGATTGGAAACTCTCCTGATAAATAGGGGTAGCCTAGGAAAGGTGCAGGATAATTATAATCCCCTTCCCCAAAAAATAGCGGTAACGAATATGCAATGGAACAATAATCTTTAAGCTTAGGTAGTATCTTTCCTTCCATCCTTAAACGATTAATTGCAACTTCTCTTCTTGGAAAGCGAAATACATATTCAACCCCGACAAGAAAAACAGTGTTATCCCAGCCGTATCCTAGTTTTTGTACGCTTTGTGAAGCTAACTGCGGAAACTGACTGCTTATTAATTTATGAGCCAATTCTTCTGATACTTCCCATTCCGCATCCCATTGATTCGTACTTCCCATATCCATTTATCGACTCCCTCACGAAAATAGAAAATAGGCTCGACTAGCCTGTTCCATTTACAACATCATATCATTAATTTGTTCTTCTGTTCGAGAACAACCTTACCGTCTGTTCCTCTATCCTGCCAGTTAGCGTAACGGCGAAGGGCTGCCACGCGGCAGCCCTTTTGGTTTTCAACTATCGTCTCCCGATAATCCAATAACAACATCAGACTCATTCCCTAGGATATCCCATGCTATTGATACTAATTAATCCTCTCTAAATATAATCCATTTATCATGCTCTTTTACCATCGCGAAACTAGGGTCAAATATTGAACCGGCCTTATCTAAAAAAATCACTACCAAGTAGTTCTACTTTAGATTCTACTCCGAATTCGTTTTGGATGGCCTTTGCTCTATTATCCGGGTCGTGACGAATCCATAGTATTTTCTCAATATTATCTCGATTTTCGTATAAACCAGTCAGAACTCCTTTCACATCAATTTTATGAAAATCTTTGATATCATTCCTATTCATTGCATCATACAGTTTAAAGATTGTTGATAGAATATCGGGCGGTATGGAACTGTCAACAATAGGTGTTCTTTCACTTCCATCCAAGAG
>NZ_JBFTPZ010000102.1:0-2446 GCF_056398745.1 Paenibacillus sp. 01T424
TTTTCTTACCATGGTCAGAAAATAGTTTAGCAGTATGATACATCATAATAATTGCATCACTTAAATATTTCCAATAATCTTCACGGAGATAGTTATCGCCTATTGTATTCTCAAAAAGGTCATTTGCAACAACATAAAAAAATTCATCTGATTTTAACTGTATAGCATCTACTATAGATGTTTTCCCAGCACTAGTTACACCATTTAGAAATACGATTTTCCCTTTTTTCATCTTAATATGCCTCTCTTATTCATGATCTTCAAAAAAGAATACTATAGTGACGGTGATTTCCTGATCTAATTTTCAGTATAACATTTACACCAAAACGTGGTGATATAAAGAACTGTTATAATCAATCCTGCCCTTTCGTATTATGGTTCAAATAGATGGATCCTTATCATAGCCTTTAGCAGATAGGTCAATTAATGAGCAATAAAAAAAGCCACCTGGAAAGGTGGCTTGCACTCAAACAGAGTGCAAAAGTATAGATAGGAGTGGAGAGTCCTGTCCTAAACCTGTAGCTTTTAGAGTAACGTACTTTCATACCGTGCCTGATGCCAATCGTGCCGCTTTCAACAGCATTCAAAACCACTATTTCTTCATAATAGGAATGCTGCCCGTTAGTTTAATAAAAAGAGCAGGCTATCGTAACGCCTGCTCCAAGGTGTGTTATTCAACTAACGTACCCCGTTACCTCAAAAGATCTTGATAATTTGGGGGGAAATCATTCTTATCCGGTCCTCTAACATGTTCAAAATTTTTAAGCTCAACTCCAGCTGGCGAGATTCGATATATAAAAACATCTTCACCGACAGGGATATGAGGTCCAACTGTTGGACGTACATCAAGAGTAATCAAAAAATCAAAACCACGGAAGCCATTAACCCTTTTTATTTCCTTCACATCAACAAAATAAGGATAAATATCGGGTGAACCTGGTACAGAAAATACATCCGAATACGCCTCAGCAAGTTTCTCTCTCATATGAGGAAGCAAAAGCAATATGAGCATATCTTGAAGTTGCAATTCTTTTGAGTCCTTAAGTGGCTTCTCATCAACTGCATTACAAAATTGCGTTCCAACCAATGAGAATAGGATTACAAAGCATATTATTACCCTCAAGAACCTCGACCCTTCCTTTACCTTAATCCACCAAACATAGATTAATTTGTCCAGAAAAGAGAGGTGTATTCATTAACCTAAACTGCCCGTTAGCTTAATGAATCGTCTTCCTCGAACCCCCTTCAATTTCTCTTAAATTATTCTTAATCGCTATATACCTTTGCGATCCTAATAATAATTCACTATATAAATACATGTATTGTAGGTGATACCTCATATCAAATTTATTTTTGTGATATTTCAATAAATAATCTACATAGTCCGTAAAGAAGAATAAAACATCCTTTGACCGTTTATTGAACTTAATGGTATTCAAATAATTTGATATTTCATTTAGTTTCTTTTGAGTATAGACTAAAATACTTTGAATATCTTTTTCTGGTAGCGATTCATAAGCTTCTGTTCTTGCTTGCCAATGATCTTCAAAGACTTCTTTATTTTCATGCAAAATGACATGTATTGGTTTGAGTAATTTTAATTGGTGTTTAAGTCGTCGAGTCTTGAATAGGTTTCTGATTTTTTGGAATATGAGAAATTCCTCCTGGATAACGTCATAAGAGTCGCTGTACTCAGCATACTTCCTTCTAATTACGAAGACGAATTTTATTTTGTTTGCATAACTGCCCGTTAGATTAATAAAACGAGCAGGCTACCGCAGTGCCTGCTCATCGTTGTGTGCTATTGCCTAACGTTCTCCGTTAGTTGAGCAGCGTGGTGATGTTGTTAAATTTAACGAATAAAACTAATCAAGACTGCTACCGCACCCATTAACACTAAAATTGAAAATACAGAGTAGCCGAAGATCTTTAGAGGACGCGGCATTGAATTTAAATCTATTTTTTTCATTGGTCCTCCACCCTCAATACTTTGAATAGAGCGAAGGTTCTCATCTAAATAATTATAGTTACTGTGCAAATGTTCCTTTTCGGGCTGGGTTTCATGGATCTTGTTTGTGCTCATTCCAAGTCCCCTTTCAATTCGGTTTACATGGAATATTCTACCACATTTACGAAAATCATGTAACCCACCAAGCACCATGCTAACCTGCCCGTTCGTATTATGGTTCAACCAGATGGATCCTTATACCGTAACCTTTAGCAGATTGGTCACTTAATGAGCAATAAAAAATAGCCACCTGTAAGGGTGGCTCGCACTCAATAAGAGTGCAAAAGTATAGATAGGAGTGGAGAGTCCTGTCCTGAACCTGTAGCTTTTTAGTGTTACACACATTCATATCTTTCTACTTCATTTAAGCAAGTTAACGGCGATGATGCCAATCAAGGATTGTTTGTCACTCCTTTGGATCTCCACGAGCCCTTTACC
>NZ_JBFTPZ010000103.1:0-2300 GCF_056398745.1 Paenibacillus sp. 01T424
TGCATGATGTACTCGGCGGTTCATTCCGTATTGTTACGGTTATGATGAAGGACTGGCAGGCGGCAGCGGCACAAGGCGCTAGTACGCAGAAGAGCGRGACGCTTCAGCTTGAGCCCGAATCTTCTGCTTCACCACAAGCAGCAAGTCGGCCAGTATGGGTAGAAGAGGCCGTCAAACTTTTTGGTGAAGATTTAGTGGTAGTGAAGGATAAAGATTAATTCTAATGATGAGGTGAATTGTAATGAACAATATGAACCAAATGATGAAGCAAGTGAAAAAGATGCAAGATCAAATGATGAAGGCTCAAGAAGAGTTGGAAACAAAGACGGTTGAAGGAACAGCGGGCGGCGGAGTAGTAACCGTATCTGCGAACGGCCATAAGAAACTTCTTAGCATTACGATTAAACCTGAGGCTGTAGATCCGGAAGATGTCGAAATGCTGCAAGACCTTGTCCTTACAGCTGTTAACGATGCGCTAACTAAAGTGGATGATCTAGCGAATAAGGATATGGGTAAATTCACAGGCGGAATGAAAATTCCAGGATTGTTCTAAGAAGCAGTATTGCTTCTGTTTGAAATAAAGGAAAGTATATTACGTGTACTTATCTTTTATTTCTCCGTCAAAGCTGCTTCAGTGTTCAGGGGACACCGAAGGCGTTTTTTGCTTGAAAGGAGCTGTACCCAGTTTTGTATTACCCAGAACCGATAGCGAAGTTAATTGATGCTTTTACGCGATTACCGGGTATTGGACCCAAAACGGCCGCCCGTCTGGCGTTTCATGTTCTTCGAATGAAGGAAGACGACGTCATTGATTTTGCGAAGGCGCTAGTAAGCGTTAAGCGCAATTTGTTCTATTGCTCGGTTTGTTGCAATATAACCGATACAGATCCATGTAGAATCTGTCAGGATAAATCACGTGACAACTCCATCATATGTGTTGTTCAAGAGTCTAAGGATCTTGTTGCGATTGAGCGTATGAAGGACTTCCAAGGCCATTATCACGTGCTTCAAGGCGCAATTTCGCCTATGGAGGGCATCGGTCCAGACGAAATTCGTATCGCTGAGCTGTTAAGAAGGCTGAGCGACGAACGCGTTCAGGAGCTTATACTGGCCACTAACCCGAATATTGAAGGCGAAGCCACAGCAATGTATCTATCCCGGCTGATCAAGCCATTTGGTATCCGAGTTACGCGTATCGCGCATGGCTTGCCTGTTGGCGGTGATCTTGAATATGCAGATGAGGTTACTTTGTCCAAAGCATTAGAAGGTCGAAGAGAAATAAACTAGTCATAATCAATATAGAAAACGGCAGGTCGAGAAATTACTCGATCTGCCGTTTTTGTCGTTTTGATAAGGTGTTCCTTTTAATATCCCGTTCTATTCTAATGTCCAAGCTTATACATATAGTAATGAACATTATGAAGTGAGGACAAGCGGGAGGGATAGATATGAGCAATACAGGCCAGCTCGAATTAAAAAAAGGGATGAACCAAATGGATGACATCCGAGCCGAAATTGTTGAGGCACACCGTGAATGGGAAAATGCGAATCGTTTCTTTAATTATGCAGTCGGCAAGGATCAAGTGGATTACGCGATATATTGTATGATCACAGCAGAAAAGCGATATGAGATGCTGCTTCGATTGGCAAAGCGTACTAGCAAGAACTGGCCAGCATGGAGAGGGGTGAGAGTGTGAAGACAATATGGTTATCGATTTTTATTGGATCTTCTCTCCTGTTAGCAGTCGTACTGCTTAAGAACAGGTTATCGTGGGGATGGCTGCGCAGCTTCTCGCTTCATCTTGTTCTGGCGGCTGGTTTGCTGTACTTGTTAAACTATTCAGGCCTTGTTCCAGGGATGTATATCCCGCTGAACCCCATAACGATAGGAACTGTACTTACATTAGGTGTACCTGGAGTAGCCTTAATCGTTGGGCTCCAGTGGGTGGTGGTTTAGCAAATTTGAAAAAGGTTTAAGGAAAAGGTTGACTCTGTATTCAATTATGTGCTACATTAGTTCTCGCCCCAAGAGTAAGTAAACAAGCTTCGAAAAAAGAATTTAAAAAAAAGCTTGCATTAACTTKGGCGAATGTGATATATTATAAAAGTCGCCGATACGAAACACGCGGTTGACACGAAAGAATGAATTGTTCTTTGAAAACTGAACAACGAGTAATAACTGCCTCGCAAATCCTTCGGGATAAGCGAAAAAAGCGATAAAAAAGTAATGAGCATTTCAAACACCAATTTGGAGAGTTTGATCCTGGCTCAGGACGAACGCTGGCGGCGTGCCTAATACA
>NZ_JBFTPZ010000104.1:0-1718 GCF_056398745.1 Paenibacillus sp. 01T424
TCTATTCTAAGGGGTGCACTTCACCTTCACTAAACTATTATTATGTTAGGATTAAACGATAAGATAATTCTTTTATACTTTGAGTATTTATGAAAAGCTATTCCACATTTCATAGAATTTTTATCTATCTTCAAATCAAAATATACTTCCTTTGTAGTATTACTCATCAAAACTATATTATCTACATTAACTAGAATATTCCTATCCAAATCTAAAAATTTATATCCACTAGTATTAAGCACAACAGACCAATATTTCAATGTCCCCATCATATAGTAATTCTCATAAGGAGTATGAACTAAAATCCTTTTTTTATTAGACTCGCTTTCCATGTAATTGACTATATCACAGGATATATTATATATTCCTGACTCCCCATAAGCATCTCGCGTGACTGTTAACTTATGCATATATTATAAGAGTACTATAAATTTTAAGGCGACCCAAGTGTTCTAATATAACTATGCTCGCTTTATTTAGAGAGAATCAAACTTATTTCTAATCTTAATATTATTTATAGCCAGGCAACTCTTCCCTACGTTAGTTAGTTTGACTTCAAAAATTTTTTCTTTTGATGCTTCATTTTGTTTATACACAAACCATTTTGTATCAATCTACAATGCCAACTAAGATTGATATTTGTCACCGCCTCTAGCGAGTTTACTAGATAAGAAAAAAATAACCATTAACTCTCCAAGTAACAACTATTAACCAAGATTTAATCATTGAAGTTTCGCTAAGACAAACTCCAATAAATATGAAAACTTGGAGGTATCCTGATGAGCCCCGACGAACTTCGAGCATTAGAGCGTTCAATTGATGAGATAACAGAAATTGCAAAAGGTTTTGGATTAGATTTCTATCAAATGCGCTATGAGATTTGTCCTGCAGAGATCATTTATACATTCGGTGCTTATGGTATGCCTACAAGATTTAGTCATTGGAGTTTTGGAAAAACTTTCCATAAAATGAAACTACAATATGACTTTGGCTTGAGTAAGATTTACGAGCTCGTTATTAACTCCAACCCTTGCTACGCCTTTCTTCTTGAAGGAAATTCTTTAATTCAAAATAAACTCATCGTCGCCCATGTGCTCGCTCACTGTGATTTTTTCAAAAATAACGCTCGCTTTGGTGTAACCAATCGCAATATGGTCGAGAGCATGTCTGCTACAGCGGATCGTATTCATCAATATGAAGTGGATCATGGCACGGAGGCGGTCGAGAAGTTTATCGATGCGATCCTTGCCATTCAAGAGCATGTCGATCCTACGCTCATCAAGCCTTATCAATTAGATAAGAAACGTTATATCGAGATGGTGCAAAAGGACAGCGAGCGCTCGGAGTGGAATATCCCTTCCTCCTCTTATGATGACTTGTGGAATCTGGACCCGGATCGCACAGCTGCCGCCGCATCAGCCGCTCAATCGCAGGCCGCTGACGCCAAACGTTTTCCGCCACGGCCAGAAAAAGATCACATCTGGTTCATTGAGGAATACTCCCCTACTCTGGAGGATTGGCAGCGCGACATTCTATCTATGCTTCGCGATGAAATGCTCTACTTCTGACCGCAAATCGAGACCAAGATTATGAACGAAGGCTGGGCTTCGTATTGGCATCAGCGGATCATACGCGAGCTTGATCTGACTAGCGATGAAACGATTGAGTTCGCTAAGCTAAACTCTTCTGTCGTGCAGCCATCCCGGCATACCTTGAAT
>NZ_JBFTPZ010000105.1:0-1681 GCF_056398745.1 Paenibacillus sp. 01T424
GGAGGCCACTGAAAAAGTCCGTTAGATATAAAGGCACAGACCCTCAATATTTTGAGGGCGCTGTGCCTTTTTTCTTGTATACTTTCAGTATCACGTCGGAAGGGTGAATATCATGTTCCAGCCTCAACTCTCATTTGCACTTAGTCCGTACACAGCGCTGTACGACCTCATCGTGCCAAAAGACAACATGTTGCGTCAGATTAACGAACTCGTCGACTTCTCCTTCATCTACGACGAGTTGAAAGCTAATTACTGTTTAGATAATGGCCGCAACGCTATTGACCCGGTGCGGATGTTTAAATATTTGCTTTTGAAAGCCATTTTCGAGCTGTCAGACGTGGACTTGGTTGAGCGCTCCCGTTATGACATGTCTTTTAAATATTTCCTTCAGATGGCACCGGAAGAAGCTGTCATAGATTCCAGTTCTCTTACGAAGTTCCGTAAGTTGCGATTGAAAAATATGGACCTGCTAGACCTACTTATTAGCAAGACTGTTGAGCTGGCTACCGCGCAAGGAATTTTAAAGAGCACGTCTATCATCGTGGACGCAACACATACGAAAGCACGCTACAACCAGAAATCGCCGAGAGAAGTTTTGCAGGATCGTTCCCGTAAATTGCGTAAAGCCATCTACACCATCGATGAATCGCTACGAGCAAAGCTTCCCGCTAAGAATACGGTGGACACGCTTGAAGCCGAGATCACCTACTGTCAGGAGCTCATTAAGATTACTGAAACCGGTCTTGGTATCGCCCAGCTACCTAAAATTACGGAACCGCTTAATCTGCTTAAAGAAACCGTTGAAGATGACGTAGAGCAACTGCGCATCTCGCAGGATCAGGACGCGCGCATCGGCCACAAGAGCGCGGACTCTTCATTTTTTGGTTACAAAACGCACATAGCCATGACCGAAGAAAGAATCATCACAGCCGCTATTGTCACAACCGGCGAAAAGAACGACGGCAAACAACTACAAGCGCTCATCGAGAAAAGCAAGGCAGCAGGCGTGAACGTGAAGACCGTCATTGGCGACATGGCTTATTCGGAAAAAGATAATTTAACCTACAGCAAGGAAAATGAAATTCAACTCGTCTCGCGATTAAATCCCCTGATTACCCAAGGTGCGCGCAAGAAGGAAGATGAGTTTGAATTCAACAAGGATGCTGGGATGTATGTTTGCAAAGCAGGGCACATGGCCATTCGCAAAGCGCGCACAGGAAAGAAGGGTGTTGGGGCAAATCAGATTAACACCTACTATTTCGATATAGAAGCGTGCAAGAAGTGTCCCCTAAAAGAAGGATGCTACAAGGAAGGCGCGAACAGCAAAACGTACTCCGTGAGCATAAAATCTGGAGAGCATACCGAGCAAATGGCATTTCAAGAAACAGAGTATTTCAAAGAGAAAGCGAAAGAACGATACAAAATTGAAGCAAAGAACAGCGAACTCAAACACCGACACGGGTACGACGTGGCCACGTCCTCGGGTCTGCCTGGCATGCAGATACAAGGTGCTATGGCTATATTCGCAGTGAACTTAAAACGGATATTGAAATTAGCTGACTAACAAACAGCGCCAAGACCTCAAAAATGCGACACCTTCTCCGGAATATCAGGAGAAGGTGTCGCATTTTTGCTTATCGCTTTGGGGGCTCACAAAAACCTTAAGTTCTTCAGTGGCCTC
>NZ_JBFTPZ010000106.1:0-1578 GCF_056398745.1 Paenibacillus sp. 01T424
TTTTCAAGTAGATCATTGAATGCATTTTCGGGTATAGTATTCATCGAGTAGGGCTCCTTCTTGGTGATCTCAGCAATCCCGAGGATACCCTACTTTTTTGTGTTTTGAATAGACTCCAAAACTTGGTACACAAACTATTGTACGTCACCTAATTTGATGGAAATAGAACTAGTTTCTAGTTCTATTTTTGCTGATTTGGTGTTTAGATGTGTATAGTGGGGCGATTTAATTACGGATAAGACTAGTTTCTAGTCTTATTTGCACGAAACAAGATAATTTGATGGAAATAGAACTAGTTCCTAGTTTTATTTTTGCTGATTTAGTACTTTGGCGGGGATATGGGGCGAGTTACTTACGGATAACACTAGTTTCTAGTCTTTTTCACACGATACAAGCTGATATTATGGGAATAGAACTAGTTTCTAGATCTATTTCAGCTGACTCACGGCTTAGAGGGAAATGGCTGATTCGCCGAATGGATGGGCATGTGAAACGATTTGCAGCATCGCACATCACAGCAAGTCACATAAGTCGCAGATTCACACAAATCACAGCTAGTCACAGCAAGTCACAGCCAATCACTGAAGATCAACCGCTTAGTCACAACAGCGAGCGTCACATGAATGCTTGCCTTATCAAGCATGAACCTATTAAAATGAGGATGCGATCTTAGTCGCAGTCATGGCCATTTCCGATACTATCATTTTTCAAACTATATAATAGAAAGAAGCAGATGCAGCGATGAATATTTTCTTTCACATTTTAATGACAAACGTGCTTCCGATGGTCATCATGATTGGGCTTGGCATTATTATTCAAAGAGCGTTCAAGCTGGATATTAAAACGTTATCGAAGCTGAATTTTTATTTATTTTCACCCGCTATTATGTTCGACCTCCTATATAAAACGGACATTTCTGCCCAAGTAATAGGGAAAATTTTATTGTTTTTTGTGCTGTTTTTGGTTACGCAGTATATTATCGTTGAGCTGGTTATTAGAATAAGAGGGTATCAGCCAAGTATGAAAAGCGCGATGCGCAACAGTGTATTGTTCTACAACAGCGCAAATTACGGCATACCGCTCAATCAGCTGGCTTTTGCAGGCAACGAGAAAACATTCGCTATTCAGCTATTAATAATGATGATGCAATCTCTTATACCGAACACGTATGGCATATATAACGTCAACGCGCACAAAGCCGATATGCGGGCGATTTGGCGGACAATTATCTCAATGCCGATTATATATGTCATCCCGCTTGCCTTCCTGCTCAGAGGGTTCGACGTTCCCATCCCGCAGCCTATAGCTACACCGATCGGTTACTTATCAGCAGCGTTTATCGGTACAGCGCTTATTACACTAGGCGTACAGCTGGGCAATATGGAGTGGAAAATAAAGCGCTCACTCCTCATTGATGTCAGCATATCGGGCATACTCAGACTGATTGCCGGTCCTTTGCTTGCGTGGCTGATCGTCTGGCTGATGGGACTCGACAAGCTGACGGGACTCGACAAGCTGACGGCAGCTGCCCTCATCGTTTCATCAGCCGTCCCCACTTCACTCAGCAGTGTGCTGCTC
>NZ_JBFTPZ010000107.1:0-2097 GCF_056398745.1 Paenibacillus sp. 01T424
CAGTTCAACTATGATTTTTGGTGACAACTCCTTTCCATTTCCTTGTACTTTTTTAGCACATCTATTTGTTGCTTTAAGAACCGATTCTCCGCCTTTATTTGCTCCAGTTCCGAGGTAAACTCAGGTCCTTTACCGTAGCTGTATTGTTTGCCTACAGGTTGCTCCAAGCGGTTTAACTCGCCCTTGCGGTACCATCGCATCCAGGTTTCCAATTGCGTCTTATTTCGTATGCTCAGCTGCTCCATGACCTCTTTCACTGGAACTCCTGTTATTCTCAATTCAATGGCTTTCATTTTTGTTTCCACTGGGTAACTTACTCTTGTTGCCAACGTAAAAACACCTCCAAGGTTGTCTCCATATCTTACGACATGGTTGCATTTTCTTGAAGGTGTTTTGATTTGTCTCACGTTATGGGGTCAGTCCCGAGTAAGAAAAAATTGAAAACCTTTTTTGATGAAAAGGAATTAGAACCACGTACTTTTTCGATTTCTCATAACGAAAAAGTACATATGGTTGAAAGTGATTTCCTCATCAATTTGATTGTGAATTCCACGCCGGAGCACGAGCAAAGAAAAATTTTAGAAATGATCGTTGCTATTGATTTTAAAAACGGGGACGTAAATCATTTTCTCGAACATTTGGCCAAAGGCTATGTCGTGAATAATTTTTAATATGAGGAAACCAAATATAGCGCCAGCCCAGCTTTAAAAAAGGTTGCTCAAGCCAAAGCGGAACTTAAAGCAATTAATTAACTTTTGAAAAAGTCACAGTGGCGCGGTTTATTCAGCGCTATTGTGACTTTTTCAGCAATGAAGCAAAGACGATATCAGATATTGATTTTATGATTTCTTATCTTCGGATTTACAGCTTGTACAACAGTAAAGCTGCGAGAAAATACGGTGAACGAGTTAAGTAATTTGATGAATATCTTTGTACGTGGGAGGTTATGTCTTTGAGCCAAATTGTAAAAGGAGAAATATCAGTTTGTTGCAAAAAGCCAGTCACACGCGGAGATACCACAAGAGATACTGCACAAAATGTAATATGGAGTGCCAAGTAATTCAGTGAATATTGAATTACTATAGGACCCGTATTTAATATACGGGACCACTGGATTAGATTGTCATTCTCTTAACGTTTGATGATAGCACAWATATAACATAACTTTTTTCTTCCTTTTATAAGCTTTAAATTTTCACAATATGCACATTTCATAGGCTCTCACCTCCTGAGTTATTATGTCCGATGGTCGTTAAGGAATATACAGGTAAGTTGAACATTGAAGATTACGGGAGTAGCAARCWTGTTACATTAATCTCAAAGYAGTTTGAAAAGGAAATTTGTAATTACATGAGGAGGATTAAAAAACCTCCAATATCTTCTCTAATAGACTGACCCATAACTTGGCTACAWGCRACTAGTCCAAGTGATGTGTCAGCRGCAATTTTAGCRGCAATTTCRGGATCAGAGAATCTTGCACCTACAGGGATGTCTTCGAGTTTAACAGRGGGTCTTTCAGGCATCATAGGTACGGAAGCAATTCCGTTATCAGTAAGCAATGTATCACATTCTTTAATYTCCATCTTKGCTTGATCAATGAGAGCATCCAGTATTTTTTTTAAGTCTTTGTCTCCAGCRTGGTTTAAGTATGCTTGGTAACAGGATACAGCGCCTTTTGCTACAGTTGAAGCCTGCCAAACACTAAATATTTCACCGTAGTGCATTGGTTCATCCTTTGGATTGCCGCTTAAAATTCCCATTTGATTTGCTCCTTTTGATTCATTAATTTTTTGAACTGACTTAATATGCTTAACTACACAGAAATAATACGAATAAGGGTGAAATTCACAAAAATACGTGGAAACACTTCGAATTAGGCAGAAAAAATGAACGAAGCTATTTTGCACTCAAATGAACCCCCCATTAAATGCAGGGGTTCATGAAAAACGATTCTCTATTCTTGCTTAAGTACGTTCCCGATCTCGGCTTCTTAATCCGATTAAGCCCGTTAAGCCAAGCAAACCAAGCCAGCCCCAATTATTTCTTCTATCGTCTGTTGTCGCATTTGTCCGATAGTTGTTTGCATTCATACCCGTG
>NZ_JBFTPZ010000108.1:0-1349 GCF_056398745.1 Paenibacillus sp. 01T424
GGTAGCGTCAAGGTCAAGAAGTTTGTGTAGTAAGATTATCCATCGGAACATTAGACCATTATTGATTGTTCGGGTAAGGCCTTTCCATATCGCTTGGTGTACATCTCTTCAAATGAAGCCTTTGTATCGGCATCTACAAACCCGCGTATGGCTCTGCCACACCATTTTTCATTGTAGTCGAGTGCTTGTAAGTAAATAATCTTCTCCGCAGCTTCAATATTCGTTAGGCTATTCATAGGTTTCAACCGTTTACGAAGTTCCTTATTCATACGTTCAATGGGATTGGTTGTGTAGATGGCGGGCCATGTCAACGTTGGGTATTTGTAAAAAGTTAAAAGCGTTGGGAGCTGCACTTCCCAGGATTTCACCTCTTTAGGGTACTGCTTGCTCCATTTCTCTTTAAAATTCTCAAATACAGCGCGTGCGACGTCTCCATCGATTGCCGTGTATACTTGCTTTAAATCTTCCAGAAACTCGGTTTTATCCGACACACGAATTTTTGGAAAAGTAGCTCGTACCTTATGAACGACGCAATGCTGGACGTCGGCTTTAGGGTAAATTTCGCGAAACGCTTCTTCCAAGCCTGGTAAACCGTCAAAGACCCCGAGGAGCACATCCGTTGCACCACGTTGCTTCAGGTCTTTAAGCACCTCTCGCCAGCCATTAGAGCTTTCGTGTCCACCGACATAAAAGCCTAGAATTTGGCGAGTTCCGTTCTCGTCAATTCCCATGACTAAATAAACGGCCTCACTGCTGACCGTGTTGCGCTTGAGTTTGACATAGAGACCATCTAAATAGATAACGGAGTAACGCTTCTCTAGCGGACGATTCTGCCACTGTTCGATGTCTTCCATAACCGTYTGAGTAATATTACTAATGGTTGTCGGCGAGTAGTGTGTTCCAAACATGCTCTCTACGAATTTAGCGACTTCTCTTGTGCTCATTCCGCCTTTGTACATGTGAATAATGGCTTCCTCTAGCCAGCCTTCCCTACGCTGATAGGGCTGAAATAAACGTGTTTGAAATGATCCTTTGCGATCTCGTGGCACATGAAGTTCGTTGATTATTCCGTATCTCGTTTGGAACGTTCGTTTGTAGTTACCATTACGAGTATTGCGCAAGTGGGGCTGCTCCACTTTCATGTAATTTTTAATCTCTTCTCGCAAAAGCAGCTCTAGTTTTTCTTGTAGCAGTTTTGTAACAGTATTTTCAAGTAGATCATTGAATGCATTTTCGGGTATAGTATTCATCGAGTAGGGCTCCTTCTTGGTGATCTCAGCAATCCCGAGGATACCCTACTTTTTTGTGTTTTGAATAGACTCCAAAACTTGGTACACAAACTATTGTAC
>NZ_JBFTPZ010000109.1:0-1152 GCF_056398745.1 Paenibacillus sp. 01T424
ACCGGCCCTTCGGAGAATAAATCATTACCGGATCTTATCCCCTGGCTGCAAATCATTCAAGCGAAAGTGCTTTCATCTCATGAGGTTGGGCTCATGATTTCTACTAAAAATCCACCAGTCTCTACCTTACAACTTCATTTTAAGCTGGATGAACAGCTGGTAGCCAAGGATACTGTATCAGCGGTTAATGCCATTGTGTTGGCTCATAAAATGTTCGTTTAACTGCAATGACTTCGACCTCAATCTGGATTGGCAGCTTCGTTGCACTAACGGGCAGTTTAGAGTATCATTCGGACTTACTTTAACTTTCGGCGAAGGTAAATACTGTAAGTGTGGCGAATTAAGTCTAAGAAATTTCTTAGATTGGAAGGAGTACGAGGGATGCTTGACACCAGCTTTGCCTTTATTACAATAGTCGTGATAGGAGTACCAATTCTCATCATCTTTAACCTGCTCTTCAAAAAACGATTTATCTTCCATGTTGTCAGTATATTGGCTTTGATTTACGGGGGCGCGGTTATTTCAGTGACGTTCTTTCCCATGCCTATTGACCAGCAGCTAATTGCGGATATGAAAACAAACGGTGTTGTCCTTTCTTATAACCTCATTCCGTTTAAGAGTATTTCCGGCTCGCTCAATCATTATTATTATATGGTCGGTATTCGAAATGTCTTGGGAAATCTTCTTTTGCTGCTTCCTTTTGGTATACTCTTGGGGATTATGAAGGTCAAAACGGTGGGGAGAGCATTCCTATACGGACTATCGGTGTCTCTCGCAATTGAAATGATCCAGTTGACCATATCACTTCTTTCCCTCGGTACAAGGTCAGTCGATGTAGATGATTTGATTTTAAACAGCGCGGGGACACTAATCGGATTCTTATTATACCGAGTAGTTTATCAGATCCTAAGGAACATAAAGCGCACGACCGTTAAGGATAAATCATTAAGTAATAACTGGAGTGTGCTTTAGAGGATCAGGTCGTTAAGCTCCCTTGGTACGWTATAATTTTCTCACGAATGCTCGCTTATTCGCAGGATTTCGCCCGGATAGTAAGGGGGGGAAGACATGAAGGGAATACCCTGTTAGACTTCGGTAACATGAAGGCGCACGGGAATAGAGGAGGGATATAACCGTCCTATATACTTCCAT
>NZ_JBFTPZ010000110.1:0-1018 GCF_056398745.1 Paenibacillus sp. 01T424
CCCCTTAGCCTTTAGCAGATAGGTCACTTAATGAGCAATAAAAAATAGCCACCTGGATGGGTGGCTCGCACTCAAAAAATGTCAGTTTACACGGGAAAGATTCAGATGATTCAGAACTTGAGTATAAGAGACATTAACATTCCCTTCACTGATCGACGATGCGCGCAATACGGGGAAGTATGTACCTGGTTAGGAGATGGCATATATCTTCGGCGTTAGCAGAACGCCCTCAACCACCAAATAATAATTCTGCAAGTCCAAGTTCTTATTGTAGTTTTCTGTTGGTATATTCATTGGATAATGAGTAATCTCAACTAATAAGCAAAAATGTTTCCTGTTAATTCTCTAATCTAAAACTGTAGATTTAAGTTTCATAGCATCTGAAAATCCTATTCGGTATGCCTGCATAATAACAAGACTCTTTTGAGCACATATTTCTTCGAGTGCATATAGAGAATTATGTGCAGACTCAGGTGTGACTTTTTTAAGTTCACTTAAGATATCATTAAATCTTTTAGAAAGACCCTCATTTTCTTCTTCACATACTTTCAAAACTTCCCAACTTCTTTGTTCAAGCTTGTGATCAATCCATTCCATAAACACTTGTTATGTCTCCTCTCGCGTTAGCAAACTTGTTTAGTTTTTTTCGGCTTTGTTATTTCAAGCTGAAATTTTATGATTCTAATTTTGTCAATGAGTACTTCAAACTAAATATTAATTCAATTTAAACCCATATAGTACCACATGTAAATGAAAATTCACGATCGCGAATTATTTTCGAAATTCGACAAAAATTGACATAATACCCCTTGACTAAATTCGTTCAAATCAATTGAGAATAAAAAAAGCCCACTTATGTTTCTGAGAGCCTTGGTCAAGACCCCTATTTGTAGACATTGCAAAAAACACCTAGGCAGAAAGCTGACGTCTGTAAGCAACAGGCGTCATTTTTTTTAGTTTTCTCTGCGGTCGCTCGTTATTATAGAAATGCAAATATTCTTCAATTCTCCTTTGTGCC
>NZ_JBFTPZ010000111.1:0-889 GCF_056398745.1 Paenibacillus sp. 01T424
TTTGTCGGTACTATGATGCGCGTAGAGGGACTTGAACCCCCACGGTYGCCCGCTAGATCCTAAGTCTAGTGCGTCTGCCAATTCCGCCATACGCGCGCATSYGAGATTAAAAAATGGTGAGTCATGTAGGATTCGAACCTACGACACCCTGATTAAAAGTCAGGTGCTCTACCAACTGAGCTAATGACTCATAGTATAAGTGGCTGGGGATTCAGGGATCGAACCTGAGAATGACGGAGTCAAAGTCCGTTGCCTTACCGCTTGGCTAATCCCCAATAGCGATATGGTGGACGCTGACGGGATCGAACCGCCGACCCTCTGCTTGTAAGGCAGATGCTCTCCCAGCTGAGCTAAGCGTCCAAGGATAAAGGCGCCATTTGTAAAAATAATTTGGTGACCCGTAGGGGACTCGAACCCCTGTTACCTCCGTGAAAGGGAGGTGTCTTAACCACTTGACCAACGGGCCATGCTAAAATTTATGCTTGTCCTTACAGTTGAAAGTTTTCTGGAGCTCTCAACCGGATTCGAACCGGTGACCTCATCCTTACCATGGATGCACTCTACCTACTGAGCTATGAGAGCATAATGGCTCCCCGAACAGGACTCGAACCTGTGACAACTCGATTAACAGTCGAGTGCTCTACCAACTGAGCTATCAGGGAACATTGTATTTTGAGTTGAATGTTATTAAAGCATCAACTTCAAAATAGGCACGGTTGAATATCAAGGCGTATTGCGCCTTGAAAACTGGATACGAAAGATTAGGCTTGCTGAAGCCTTTATGCTGCTGTCTACTGGATGTATGGGTCACAGTAAACGTGTTTAGGATAAGCCCTCGACCGATTAGTATTCGTCAGCTACACACATTGCTGTGCTTCCACCCCGAACC
>NZ_JBFTPZ010000112.1:0-683 GCF_056398745.1 Paenibacillus sp. 01T424
TTACGGAAATCACTTGAACAGGGATGGCAGGCTCATTAATTTCAATCGTTTTGGTTCCAAATACGGCACTGCCGTCAGCAGCCGTTGCTTTAACGGTAACTGTACCTGCTGAAACACCCGTCAATACTCCGCTTTTGCTGATTGTTGCTATGCCTGTTCCGTTTTCAACAGACCACTCGATTGATTTTTCCGTTGCATTTGCAGGAGCAACGGTCGCGTCAACGGTTAACGTCTGACCAACCAGCACGCTGGAATCACCTGTTAACGTAATCGAAGCAACAGGGACTTGGACTGCCGTAATCGTAAGAATCGTGCTGCCTACAACTCCGCTTTCATCGGCAGCTGTTGCTTGGACYGTTACTGTRCCTGGATTGCCGGCAGTAAGCTCACCCGTTGTTTTATCAATAACAGCCGTACCTGTTCCATCTATTACGGACCAAGCGACCGCTTTGTTTGTTGCGTTGCTAGGAGCAGCCACAGCATTCATTTGCAGCTTCTTACCTGATTCGATTGTAGTAACTTCACCATCCGCCGTTACGGAAATCACTTGAACAGGGATGGCAGGCTCATTAATTTCAATCGTTTTGGTTCCAAATACGGCACTGCCGTCAGCAGCCGTTGCTTTAACGGTAACTGTACCTGCTGAAACACCCGTCAATACTCCGCTTTTGCTGATTGTTGCT
>NZ_JBFTPZ010000113.1:0-658 GCF_056398745.1 Paenibacillus sp. 01T424
TATATCTATATATAACGACAGGTACGTTTACAATTTCTATGAACGGAATAAGGCAGTTCTTTGCAGCTGCTATCGTTTTTGCTGCAACTAAATATTTACTAGAAGGCAAATGGAAGCCTTATATTTCGATTGTAATATTCGCCTCTTTCTTTCATCAAAGTGCTCTAATAATGATCCCGATGTATTTTATTGTGCGTAGAAAAGCATGGACAAAAACAACCTTCTTGCTTTTATCTGTAGCTGTTCTTATCGTTGTAGGCTTTAATGCTTTCTCTGAGCTATTATTTTCGGCGATTAAAGATACCCAGTATGGTCATTATGATAGTTTCAAAGAGGGTGGAGCTAATGTACTTAGAGCAATCGTATGGATTATTCCACTTGTTATCGCTTTTTTTGGAAGAGAAAAATTAAAATACTTATTTCCTAAATCAGATATTTTGGTTAATATCTCACTAGTTGGCGTTGTTTTAATGATTATTTCTACCCAAAACTGGCTTTTTGCAAGATTGGCGATTTATTTTAATTTATATCAGCTCATTCTAATTCCTTGGTTAATTAAAGTTTTTCGTGAGAAGGATCAAAAGCTTATATATATTGTTATTTTAGTTTTTTATTTTTTATTTTATTTTTATGAATGTGTTATTGCGCTGGATTTGGT
>NZ_JBFTPZ010000114.1:0-648 GCF_056398745.1 Paenibacillus sp. 01T424
TTGTCCATTACGACAGMTGGGTTTCCCCATTCGGAAATCCTCGGATCAATGCCTGCTTACGGCTCCCCGGGGCGGTATCGTTGTTCGCCACGTCCTTCTTCGGCTCCTGGTGCCTAGGCATCCTCCGTGCGCTCTTACTAGCTTAACCAATTGCTCGTGGTGATTCGGCTTGTCCGCCGTTTTCATTTTGTTTCTCTGATCTCCTAAGACATCAAATGGTTGAAACAAAACGAAAAGAAGTCGGAACAATCTCGAACACCTCTCGCTTACGTAAAAACAGCTTTAAAGGATGTTTCAGCAATTCTTTTTCTTTCGTTATCCAGTTTTCAAGGTGCAAATTGATAAAAGTTGTTGGTGGAGCCAAGCGGGATCGAACCGCTGACCTCCTGCTTGCAAGGCAGGCGCTCTCCCAGCTGAGCTATGGCCCCATACAAATTCCATCAAAGCTGAACAAATGGTTTTCACGTCTTGCGCTCAAAGCGCCATATACCGATAACTTGTATCCGAACCTCATCGGGTTCGGGTATTTCCTTAGAAAGGAGGTGATCCAGCCGCACCTTCCGATACGGCTACCTTGTTACGACTTCACCCCAATCATCTACCCCACCTTCGACGGCTAGCTCCCTTGCGGGTTACCCCACCGGCTTC
>NZ_JBFTPZ010000115.1:0-642 GCF_056398745.1 Paenibacillus sp. 01T424
TATTTCTTTGATTAATAACCTCTTTAGAGGTAGAAATAACGTCTTCAAAAGCCGTCTTCAATTCGAAACACCTCTCGCTTACGTAAAAACAGCTTTAAAGGATGTTTCAGCAATTCTTTTTCTTTCGTTATCCAGTTTTCAAGGTGCAAATGTTTTGCGCTGAGTTTGCTTCAGAGTTAATCTTCAGCAAAGACAGTACATTATTTTATTGGTGGAGCCAAGCGGGATCGAACCGCTGACCTCCTGCTTGCAAGGCAGGCGCTCTCCCAGCTGAGCTATGGCCCCAAATGGGTACCGACTTCTCAGAGTCGATAATGGTGGGCCTTAGTGGACTCGAACCACCGACCTCACCCTTATCAGGGGTGCGCTCTAACCAGCTGAGCTAAAGGCCCTTGGGTATTCCCTTTGGTCTTCCTTTGAAAGATGATTAATCTTTCAAAACTGACAACGAGTAAGCGATAAACTGCCAAGTTTATCCGAACCTCATCGGGTCCGGGTATTTCCTTAGAAAGGAGGTGATCCAGCCGCACCTTCCGATACGGCTACCTTGTTACGACTTCACCCCAATCATCTACCCCACCTTCGACGGCTAGCTCCCTTGCGGGTTACCCCACCGGCTTCGGGTGTTGTAAACTCTCGTGG
>NZ_JBFTPZ010000116.1:0-635 GCF_056398745.1 Paenibacillus sp. 01T424
TTGATATGCTCCCCAAATAGTAGACAGGTGAAATAATAAAAAACCTGTTGCTATGAGGGGAGCATTTTCATGTCTAAAGTTAAATATTCCGCATCAGAGAAACTTACCATAATCGGAGAGATCGAAAGTGGTGAACTTGGCTCTATGGCCGCTGCGTATAAATATGGCTTATCAAAAACAACATTGGCGAAATGGCAACGGAGGTATAAAGTCTATGGTTTGGAAGGGTTAGAAATTCAGACGTTAAACCGCAGCTATACCGCAGAACTTAAGCTGCAGGCGGTGTTGGATTACCTTAAGGGGGAAATATCCCAATACGATATTATTGATAAATACAAGATTGCGAGTAGAACACAGCTATCGAACTGGGTAAAGAAGTATAATAGTCATAGCAGCTTAAAAGCCTATAGAGGGGGAGCAAGGGCTATGACGAAAGGACGTTCTACGACATGGAAAGAACGGATAGAGATTGTTCAGTATTGTCTAACAAATAACGATGACTATGGGAAGACTGCGGAGCAACATCAGGTTTCCTACCAACAGGTATATCAGTGGGTGAAGAAATACCAAGACGGCGGGCAAGATGCGCTGCAGGATGGACGTGGACGTAAAAAGACCGAAGAAGAGTTAACTGA
>NZ_JBFTPZ010000117.1:0-625 GCF_056398745.1 Paenibacillus sp. 01T424
ACGGGAACGGGAATCGAACCCGCGACCCTCGCCTTGGCAAGGCGATGCTCTACCGCTGAGCCACTTCCGCATATAAATGGCTGGGGATTCAGGGATCGAACCTGAGAATGACGGAGTCAAAGTCCGTTGCCTTACCGCTTGGCTAATCCCCAACATATATTTTGTTACTCTTCTTGTAAAAGTGGCGGAGCTGACGGGATTCGAACCCGCGGTCTCCTGCGTGACAGGCAGGCATGTTGGGCCACTACACCACAGCTCCGTATGTAAGCTCGGATAAATCCGAAAGTGAAACTTTGGTTTGGTTGCGGGGGCAGGATTTGAACCTGCGGCCTTCGGGTTATGAGCCCGACGAGCTACCGGGCTGCTCCACCCCGCGTCATTTACTACTAAAGCTATTCATTTACAGAACGATCACTAATGCATGCATTAGCAAATTGCGCCCTGAAAACTGGATACGAAAGTTTAGGCTTGCTGAAGCCTTAATGCTGCTGTCTACTGGATGTATGGGTCACAGTAAACGTGTTTAGGATAAGCCCTCGACCGATTAGTATTCGTCAGCTACACACATTGCTGTGCTTCCACCCCGAACCTATCAACCTCGTCGTCTTCAAGGGGTCTTACATAC
>NZ_JBFTPZ010000118.1:0-601 GCF_056398745.1 Paenibacillus sp. 01T424
GCGAGAGAAAGGACTAGGTTTGTTGTCTGTAAGCACATATATGCGCTTATAGAGTAGCTGCGGCGTATGATCGAGGTGGGAAATGGAGCAATAAGCAYGTATATGTTCTTACAGCGAGAGAAAAAGCTAGGTTTGTTGTCTGTAAGCACATATATGCGCTTATAGAGTAGCTGCGGCGTATGATCGAGGTGGGAAATKGAGCAATAAGCACGWATATGTTCTTACAGCGAKAGAAARGGCTAGGTTTGTTGTCTGTAAGCACGTATATGAGCTTACAGAGTAGCGGCGGCGTATGATCAAGGTAAGAAATGGAGCAATAAGCACGTATATGTTCTTACAGCGAGAGAAAGGACTAGGTTTGTTGTCTGTAAGCACGTATATGAGCTTACAGAGTAGCGGTGGCGTATGATCGAGGTAGGAAATGGAGCAATAAGCACATATATGTTTTTACAGCGAGAGAAAGGACTAGGTTTGTTGTCTGTAAGCACAAATATGCGCTTATAGAGTAGCTGCGGCGTATGATCGAGGTGGGAAATGGAGCAATAAGCATGTATATGTTCTTACAGCGAGAGAAAAAGCTAGGTTTGTTGTCTGTAAGCAC
>NZ_JBFTPZ010000119.1:0-592 GCF_056398745.1 Paenibacillus sp. 01T424
TAGCTGGGTTTCCCCATTCGGAAATCCTCGGATCAATGCCTGCTTACGGCTCCCCGGGGCGGTATCGTTGTTCGCCACGTCCTTCTTCGGCTCCTGGTGCCTAGGCATCCTCCGTGCGCTCTTACTAGCTTAACCAAMTGCTCRTGGTGATTTCGATTGATCCGTCRTTGAAGCCTTATTTCTTTGAWYAATARCCTCTTTAGAGGTAGAAATAACGTCTTCAAAAGC
Source organism: Paenibacillus sp. 01T424 (assembly GCF_056398745.1). Classification (NCBI taxonomy): domain Bacteria; kingdom Bacillati; phylum Bacillota; class Bacilli; order Caryophanales; family Paenibacillaceae; genus Paenibacillus; species Paenibacillus sp. 01T424. The sequence goes on from NZ_JBFTPZ010000119.1 coordinate 229, forward strand.
CGTCTTCAATTCGAAACACCTCTCGCTTACGTAAAAACAACTAAAGGATGTTTCAGCAATTCTTTTTCTTTCGTTATCCAGTTTTCAAGGTGCAATTTGTTTCCACCGCTTTCGCGGCAGGAATATTAGATTAACATATTCGCTCGTTACAATCAACCACTAAAAGTTGGTAATTCGCTTGTATGATTTAATCCGCTTGGCGACGTCCTACTCTTCCAAGACCCTGCGGTCTAAGTACCATCGGCGCTGAAGGGCTTAACGGTCGTGTTCGGTATGGGAACGCGTGGTTCACCTCCGCCATCGCCACCAAACGAATGACTAGACATACTGAAAGAAAGCGTACTACAATTCCACGAAATCAGAT
>NZ_JBFTPZ010000120.1:0-585 GCF_056398745.1 Paenibacillus sp. 01T424
CGAAGCCGGTGGGGTAACCCGCAAGGGAGCTAGCCGTCGAAGGTGGGGTAGATGATTGGGGTGAAGTCGTAACAAGGTAGCCGTATCGGAAGGTGCGGCTGGATCACCTCCTTTCTAAGGAAATACCCGARCCCGATGAGGTTCGGATAAACTTGGCAGTTTATCGCTTACTCGTTGTCAGTTTTGAAAGATTAATCATCTTTCAAAGGAAGTCCAAAGGGAATACCTATGGGCCTTTAGCTCAGCTGGTTAGAGCGCACCCCTGATAAGGGTGAGGTCGGTGGTTCGAGTCCACTAAGGCCCACCATTATCGACTCTGAGAAGTCGGTACCCATACTAAATTTGGGGCCATAGCTCAGCTGGGAGAGCGCCTGCCTTGCAAGCAGGAGGTCAGCGGTTCGATCCCGCTTGGCTCCACCAAAAGAATACTTGTACATTGAAAACTGGATAACGAAAGAAAAGAATTGCTGAAACATCCTTTAAAGCTGTTTTTACGTAAGCGAAGGTGAGCGATCACCTGAGCATTTGGTTAAGCTAGTAAGAGCGCACGGAGGATGCCTAGGCACCAGGAGCCGAAGAAGGACG
>NZ_JBFTPZ010000121.1:0-556 GCF_056398745.1 Paenibacillus sp. 01T424
AGCTGGGTTTCCCCATTCGGAAATCCTCGGATCAATGCCTGCTTACGGCTCCCCGGGGCGGTATCGTTGTTCGCCACGTCCTTCTTCGGCTCCTGGTGCCTAGGCATCCTCCGTGCGCTCTTACTAGCTTAACCTATCGTTCCGGTTGATTCGGCTTGTGCGCCGTTTTCATTTTGTTTCTCTGATCTCCTRAGACATCAAATRGTTGAAACAAAACGAAAAGAAGTCGCATCAATCACGAACAACCTTCACTAACAATTAAATCAATGTAGCTAAAGGATGTTTCAGCAATTCTTTTTCTTTCGTTATCCAGTTTTCAAGGTGCAATTTGTTTCCACCGCTTTCGCGGCAGGAGTGTTAGATTAACATATTCGCTTGTTACAATCAACCACTAAAAGTTGGTAACTCACTTGTATGATTTAATCCGCTTGGCGACGTCCTACTCTCCCAAGACCCTGCGGTCTAAGTACCATCGGCGCTGAAGGGCTTAACGGTCGTGTTCGGTATGGGAACGCGTGGTTCACCTCCGCCATCGCCACCAAACGGATGACTTGAC
>NZ_JBFTPZ010000122.1:0-527 GCF_056398745.1 Paenibacillus sp. 01T424
TTCAAGGTATGCTTCAAGGTATGCCGGGATGGCTGCACGACAGAAGAGTTTAGCTTAGCGAACTCAATCGTTTCATCGCTAGTCAGATCAAGCTCGCGTATGATCCGCTGATGCCAATACGAAGCCCAGCCTTCGTTCATAATCTTAGTCTCGATTTGCGGCCAGAAATAGAGCATCTCATCGCGAAGCATAGATAGAATATCGCGCTGCCAATCCTCCAGAGTAGGGGAGTACTCCTCAATGAACCAGATGAGATCTTTTTCTGGCCGTGGCGGAAAACGTTTGGCGTCAGCGGCCTGCGATTGAGCGGCTGATGCGGCGGCAGCTGTTCGATCCGGGTCTAGATTCCATAAGTCATCATATGAGGAGGAAGGAATATTCCACTCCGAACGCTCGCTGTCCTTTTGCACCATTTCGATATAACGTTTCTTATCCAATTGATATGGCTTAATGAGCGTCGGATCGACATGCTCTTGAATGGCAAGGATCGCATCGATAAACTTCTCGACCGCCTCCGTGCCATGATC
>NZ_JBFTPZ010000123.1:0-480 GCF_056398745.1 Paenibacillus sp. 01T424
CAAAGTAACCTAGCTGTGTGCCTGTAAGAACCTATAGGTTCTTATGGAGCCCGTCAGGCGTGCTGCCAACAGCGGAAAGTCTGCTGTTAGCACGTATGTGTTCTTACAGCCTCCGAAGTAACCTAGCTGTGTGCCTGTAAGAACCTATAGGTTCTTATGGAGCCCGTCAGGCGTGCTGCCAGCAACGAAAAGTCTGCTGTTAGCACGTATGTGTTCTTACAGCCTCCGAGGTAACCTAGCTATGTCCCTGTTAGAACCTTTAGGTTCTTATGGAGCCCGTCAAGCGTGCTGCCAACAGCGGAAAGTCTGCTGTTAGCACGTATGTGTTCTTACAGCCTCCAAAGTAACCTAGCTATGTGCCTGTAAGAACCTATAGGTTCTTATGGAGCCCGTCAGGCGTGCTGCCAACAGCGGAAAGTCTGCTGTTAGCACGTATGTGTTCTTACAGCCTCCGAAGTAACCTAGCTGAGCGTCTGTAAG
>NZ_JBFTPZ010000124.1:0-470 GCF_056398745.1 Paenibacillus sp. 01T424
TGTACTGCTATTTTTCTATGTACTGCTATTTTTCTATTCTGGTCTATGCTTGCTTCATAGGATTATGGGCAAGCGAAAGCCACCCGACCTCCAGACTTACCTTAGGTAAGCTGCGAAGCAGAAACSCCGGAATCCTTGGTTATTCTTTATCTGCCCTAAAATACTTTTGGGTTCAATCATTCGTCTTACCGACAGCGAATATCCTTCCTCGCAGCTCAGTTTTTCCCCTGCTTGCTGCTTGTAGCGCATAATAACTCAGACTGACCATATCCAGCATCATCGATGATCGTCGTATGATTGTAATGTGCGCGAACCAATAGTGGAGAGCAAATAAGTGTAAAAGTGCACCTGTTTTTAACAAACAAGAATGGAATGTTGCAAATAGGTGTACTAATACCTCTAATTGATCAGATTTGAAGAAAATTTGGTTAAATAAGTGCATTTCTGCACTTAGATGAAGATGCTGCAGG
>NZ_JBFTPZ010000125.1:0-462 GCF_056398745.1 Paenibacillus sp. 01T424
GCGTGGTTTAAGTATGCTTGGTAACAGGATACAGCGCCTTTTGCTACAGTTGAAGCCTGCCAAACACTAAATATTTCACCGTAGTGCATTGGTTCATCCTTTGGATTACCGCTTAAAATTCCCATTTGATTTGCTCCTTTTGATTCATTAATTTTTTGAACTGACTTAATATGCTTAACTACACAGAAAAAATACGAGTAATGGTGAAATTCACAAAAATACTTGGAAACACTTCGGATTAGTCAGAAAAAATAAACGAAGCTATTTTGCACTCAAATGAACCCCCCAATAAATGCAGGGGTTCATGAAAAATGATTCTCTATTCTTGCTTAAGTACGTTCCCGATCTCGGCTTCTTAATCCGATTAAGCCCGTTAAGCCAAGCAAACCAAGCCAGCCCCAATTATTTCTTCTATCGTCTGTTGTCGCATTTGTCCGATAGTTGTTTGCATTCATACCCGTG
>NZ_JBFTPZ010000126.1:0-448 GCF_056398745.1 Paenibacillus sp. 01T424
AAGAAAATGGGGATTACCTCGTTCATCATAAAGACGTGACTGGTTTTACAAATAGTGAAGAACAAGCAAATGGTACAACTGAATACATGCCATATTTATTAGAAGACGAATTCATTAGTAACGGTGCACATTTTAAAAAAGAGGATGACTGGAGCAATTTCGCAGTCGTAGATGGTCGCATTGTGACTGGTCAAAATCCTCAATCAGGACATGCTGTTGCTGAACATGCTTTAAAAATCTTAGCTAATCAATAATTTCATAAAGGAGCGATATACATGAAATCATTAATTATTGGCGCTAATGGTGGCGTCGGTCAACATCTTATACGTAAACTGAAAGCACGAGATGTTGATTTTACTGCCGGTGTTAGAAAAGAAGAACTAGTTGAATCTTTAAAAGCAGATGGTATCGATGCAACTTACATTGATGTCGCAAAACAGTCTATTGA
>NZ_JBFTPZ010000127.1:0-432 GCF_056398745.1 Paenibacillus sp. 01T424
GAGTATAAGAGTCAGAACATGATATTGGATATGTCTAGAGGCAAACCATGTCCTGAACAACTTGATCTTTCCACTGAAATGCTCGATATCTTGATATTTGATGATCACTTAAAGGCAAAGGATGGTTCGGATTGTCGCAATTACGGAGGTATTGACGGAATTCCTGAAGCAAAAGAATTATTTTCTCAAATTCTTGAGGTTAGCACAAACGAAATCATTATAGGTGGCAATTCAAGCCTTAATATGATGTATGATACTATATCCCGAGCGATGCTTCATGGTGTTTACGGTAGCGGATCGCAATGGGGGAAGCTTCCAGCAATAAAATTTTTGTGCCCCAGTCCAGGTTATGACAGGCATTTTGCCATATGTGAGCTCTTAAATATAGAGATGATCGTAGTAGACATGTTGCAGAATGGACCAGATATGGAT
>NZ_JBFTPZ010000128.1:0-422 GCF_056398745.1 Paenibacillus sp. 01T424
ACGTGGACAACAGCGACAACAGGCGCGCTTGTGACCAATGCAACGTGGACAACAGCGACAACAGGCGCGCTTGTGACCAATGCAACAACAGCAACAGTAACAGGCTTGTCCGCCGCAACGGCATATGACTTCCGTCTAGTAGTTACAGGCGGAGCAAATGCTGGCGACTCGAACGTAGTAGCGGTAACGACAAATCCGATTGCACTAACAGACTTCACGAGTGCAAGCAAAACGGGAACGAGCGCTACGTTCACATGGAGCGCAGCAACGAATGCAACAAGCATTAAAGTGGAGCAAACACCAACAGGTGCAAACACGTGGACAACAGCGACAACAGGCGCGCTTGTGACCAATGCAACAACAGCAACAGTAACAGGCTTGTCCGCCGCAACGGCATATGACTTCCGTCTAGTAGTTACAGG
>NZ_JBFTPZ010000129.1:0-421 GCF_056398745.1 Paenibacillus sp. 01T424
GTAGAAAAAGAGCGTTTCTCGGAAATCGTTCTGCGGCTTTTCCATACCGAGCTGGAATCTGTTTATGAAGAATTTAACCGCGCACAAGATAATGATTCGCGATTGGTGAATTATGAATTGATGGATGCGCTTTTCCCGACTCATCCAAACGGGCAGCAAACAACTTTGGGAAATCCGGAACATCTGAAAAATCCTTCTATGAAGGCGATTCATAAATATTTTGATGAATACTATGTTCCCAATAATTATGCAGTCGTTCTGGTTGGAGATTTAGATTTTGAAGAAACAATTGTTCTGGTTGATGAATATTTCGGTAAAATTCCTTACAAAGAATTGCCGAAGAAAGATTTAATTATAGAAAAACCACAGACTGAAATTGTTGAAAGAACGGTGAAAAGTCCTACAACACCGAGAATTCAGT
>NZ_JBFTPZ010000130.1:0-414 GCF_056398745.1 Paenibacillus sp. 01T424
GGAGACGTTTGTTGAGGATAAGAAGATTGTGTTCAGGGATAAGAAGATTGTGTTCAGCTGTGATGGGAAGAAGACTAGTCGGAAGTTTGTCTGATAATATGGACATTGCTTCTTAACTCTGCATTGAAGAGCGAAGAGCTAAAATGCATAATGCTGATACAAATAACCCGATCTCACTAGATCGGGTTTTCTATTTTTCGGACAGAGGGGGCGAAGGGAATGGATACCTCTTATATACAGAATATTTCCTCCATCATATGTAAGTATAAAAATAAGCTATAGTATCCCGTTAGCATTCCTGTAGAGCGTTAAATTTCCGCTTTGCATAAAAACGAGCGCCTCGGTACGATGGAAGTACGCAACGGGTCATAGCCCTAAAAATTCCATCATCCAGGAGGACGCTCTACTATGAAG
>NZ_JBFTPZ010000131.1:0-402 GCF_056398745.1 Paenibacillus sp. 01T424
GGGCGGTATCGTTGTTCGCCACGTCCTTCTTCGGCTCCTGGTGCCTAGGCATCCTCCGTGCGCTCTTACTAGCTTAACCAAATGCTCAGGTGATCGCTCACCTTCGCTTACGTAAAAACAGCTTTAAAGGATGTTTCAGCAATTCTTTTTCTTTCGTTATCCAGTTTTCAAGGTGCAARRTAAATCACAGCGGAGCCTTAYGGCTGCTGCATAGGTGTAAAAYATAACACCTGCTTGGCGACGTCCTACTCTCCCAAGACCCTGCGGTCTAAGTACCATCGGCGCTGAAGGGCTTAACGGTCGTGTTCGGTATGGGAACGCGTGGTTCACCTCCGCCATCGCCACCAAACGAATGACTAGACATACTGAAAGAAAGCGTACTACAATTCCACGAAATCAGAT
>NZ_JBFTPZ010000132.1:0-401 GCF_056398745.1 Paenibacillus sp. 01T424
GGTACAGCCACCCTTAATTTAATTTCATCACTAATAAAAGGGATTATCCACAATAAAGTAAAGGGTATCAATAATAGTATAGTGAGGATTCCTTCTTCAGACCTCCACTTATCTTTCATAAAGAACAGACAAATAGCAAATAAAATTGACAAAAATGAAAATACAAAAACATAATAAATCAAGAAAGGAGCTATAATAACGATTGGTAATATATAACTAATAATATATGAAAAAACCCAAATGATATAACATGGGACTGACCCCCATTTGTGAGACAGGGATCAAAACACCTTTCAAGTTTAAACGGCCAATCGCCTATAATCAACCGGCGACTGGTTATTTAGTTTCGTTTGAATACGAATTGCGTTATAGTAAGTGATGTAGTCTCGAACGGTCTGTTC
>NZ_JBFTPZ010000133.1:0-373 GCF_056398745.1 Paenibacillus sp. 01T424
CAGACCAGTAACCATAGCTAGTTTCTCGCTGTAAGAACACATACGTGCTTACAGGACCAGTAACCATAGCTAGTTTCTCGCTGTAAGAACACATACGTGCTTACAGCCTCTTTTCTACCTTCCGCATACGCCGAATTCGCTCAATAAGCACCTATCTGTGCTTACAGTCCAGTAACCATAGCTAGTTTCTCACTGTAAGAACACATACGTGCTTACGGCTTCTTTTCTATCCGCCGCATACGCCGAATTCGCTCAATAAGCACCTATGTGTGCTTACAGACCAGTAACCATAGCTAGTTTCTCGCTGTAAGAACACATACGTGCTTACAGCCTCTTTTCTACCTTCCGCATACGCCGAATTCGCTCAATAAGC
>NZ_JBFTPZ010000134.1:0-369 GCF_056398745.1 Paenibacillus sp. 01T424
GTCTTTCAGGAGTATTTAGCCTTGGAGGATGGTCCCCCCATATTCAGACAGGATTTCACGTGTCCCGCCATACTCATTTATCATCTATGTATACCTTTCGAATACCGGGCTATCACCGTCTATGGCTGTTCTTTCCAGAACATTCTTCTAAATATATAAAGACTTTTGGGCTAATCCGCGTTCGCTCGCCACTACTTACGGAATCTCTTCGATTTCTTTTCCTCCGGGTACTTAGATGTTTCAGTTCTCCGGGTTTGCTCTTTAAATAAATTTAAAGTGACATGTCTTCAACATGCCGGGTTGCCCCATTCGGACATCTCGGGATCAATTCGTGTGTGCCAATCCCCCGAGCTTTTCGCAGCTTACCAC
>NZ_JBFTPZ010000135.1:0-361 GCF_056398745.1 Paenibacillus sp. 01T424
CCGTGGGACAACGAGGGCATGCCGCGTGAGCGCATCGCCATCATCGAGAACGGCAAGGTCGCCAACCTCGACTACTCGCGCTTCTGGGCACAGAAGCAGGGCAAGACCGCCAAGGCCACGCCCGGCAACCTGCTGATGAGCGGTGGCGAGAAGAGCACCGCCGAACTGGTGCGCGGCACTCAGAAGGGCATCCTGGTCACCCGTACCTGGTACATCCGCATGGTCGATCCGCAGACCGTGCTGCTGACCGGCCTGACCCGCGATGGCACCTTCTACATCGAGAACGGGCAGATCAAGCATCCGGTGAAGAACTTCCGCTTCAACGAATCGCCGGTGATCATGCTCAACAACATCGAAGACC
>NZ_JBFTPZ010000136.1:0-349 GCF_056398745.1 Paenibacillus sp. 01T424
GCTTAAGCAAAATTTATGAGCTCGTCATTAACTCCAGCCCCTGCTATGCGTTTCTTCTAGAGGGCAATTCTCTAATTCAAAATAAACTCATCGTCGCCCATGTGCTCGCTCACTGTGATTTTTTCAAAAACAACGCTCGCTTTGGTGTAACCAATCGCAATATGGTCGAGAGCATGTCTGCTACAGCGGATCGTATTCATCAATATGAAATGGATCATGGCACGGAGGCGGTCGAGAAGTTTATCGATGCGATCCTTGCCATTCAAGAGCATGTCGATCCGACGCTCATTAAGCCATATCAATTGGATAAGAAACGTTATATCGAAATGGTGCAAAAGGACAGCGAGCG
>NZ_JBFTPZ010000137.1:0-305 GCF_056398745.1 Paenibacillus sp. 01T424
TGAGCAAGTCAAACACCAATTTGGAGAGTTTGATCCTGGCTCAGGACGAACGCTGGCGGCGTGCCTAATACATGCAAGTCGAGCGGAGTTGATGAGGTGCTTGCACCTCTGATRCTTAGCGGCGGACGGGTGAGTAACACGTGGGTAACCTGCCTRTAAGACTGGGATAACATTCGGAAACGAATGCTAATACCGGATACGCGATATGGTCGCATGACTGAATCGGGAAAGATGGAGCAATCTATCACTTAYAGATGGACCCGCGGCGCATTAGCTAGTTGGTGAGGTAACGGCTCACCAAGGCG
>NZ_JBFTPZ010000138.1:0-303 GCF_056398745.1 Paenibacillus sp. 01T424
CCGCCGTTAGCATTCCTGTAGAGCGTTAAATTTCCGCTTTGCATAAAAACGAGCGCCTCGGTACGATGGAAGTACGCAACGGGTCATAGCCCTAAAAATTCCATCATCCAGGAGGACGCTCTACTATGAAGTTTAAATCGCAAGCGAGACAAAATCTACTCATTGAAAAAATTACTGCTCAGCATTTAGTTATCGGGATCGACATCGCCCAGCAGATGCATGTTGCGCGCGCTGTAAATTTCCGTGGCATCATCATCGGAGACTACCTATCCTTTTCTAATGACGAGGAAGGATTTCACCATC